>CACYBV010000018.1 GCA_902772745.1 uncultured Eubacteriales bacterium | reverse complement strand
CGGTTCACCGCGAACAGCGTCAGCGTATCGTCGTCATTTTCGATCAGGATGCTCTCGACATAGGGGATCGCATCCTTATCGCCCGCCGCGTAGGTTCCGCATTCCACATCGGTCCTGAGCGCCTTTCCGCGCCCATTGACGGAGGCGTCAAGGTAGGGGAAGAAAATCGTCTGCGGCCAGGCTTTACCTGATGTTTCGGTCATGATCGGTGCGATGACGTTGACAAGCTGCGCCAGACAGGCCATCTTCACGCGGTCGCAGTTTTTGAGAAGCGTAATCAGAAGGCAGCCTACAACAAGCGCGTCTTCAAGGTTGTAAGCGTCCTCGAGAAGCGGCGGCGCGACCTGCCACTTCGGGACTTCCTTGTCCGCTTCATTCGAGTGGAACCAGACGTTCCATTCGTCGAAGGAAAGATTCAGGGTCTTGTCCGATCCGAGCTCCGCTTTGATTTCGTCGCAGATCCCGGCGGTCACCCTGATGAAGCGGTCCATGTCGAGAGACTGTCCGAGGTAGGCCGGCGTATCGTTGTCTCGGTTCCCGTAGTAATTGTGCAGCGACAGGTAATCGATATGATTGTAGCACTCCCGGAGCACCGTGCGCTCCCAGGAGCCCCAGGTCGGCATATTGACATTGCTGGAGCCGCTTGCGACAAGTTCGATCGAGGGATCGACCCATTTCATGACCTTTGCGGTTTCGCAGGCGATCCTGGCGTACTCTTCCGCTGTCTTGTGACCGATCTGCCAGGGGCCGTCCATTTCGTTCCCGAGACACCAGACTTTGATGTTGAAGGGTTCTTCGAAGCCGTTTTCGCGGCGCTTGTTCGCGTAATACGTATCCGTCGTGCTGTTGCAGTATTCGACGAGATTCCTTGCCTCGTCCGGTCCGCGCGTCCCGAGGTTTACGGCCATCATGACTTCGGTCCCGGCGCGCTTCGCCCACTCCTGGAACTCGTCGATGCCGACTTCGTTCGTCTCGACGGACATCCACGCAAGCTCCATTTTCCTCGGGCGTTTTTCCTTGGGGCCGGTTCCGTCCTCCCAGTTGTAACCGGAGACGAAGTTTCCGCCCGGGTAACGCACGATCGGGACCTGAAGCTCCCGGATCATCTGCATGACGTCTTTCCGGAAGCCCTGATCGTCCGCGGTCTCATGGCCCGGCTCGTAGATTCCGCCGTAAACCGCACGTCCGAGATGCTCAATGAAAGATCCGAAAATCCGCTCCGGAACTTCCGAAATCACCTGGTCTTTTCCTGCTCTAATAACTGCTTTCATAAATGCTCTTCTCCTTTTCCTTGCTGCGGGCTGATTAAGAGGGCAGCCCTCCCGTCAGTTTTTCCCTTACTTTCTGGCCTGTCCGGAAACGTCAATGTCAAAGGCCGCATAGGCCAGCACCGCGAAGCCGACGACGGCCGCCGGAATCACAAACTTTCTTACGAGCTTCCAGGCTTCCTTCCCGTTGTCCACGGAATGATTGATGATTTTTGCTTTCTCAAACAGGCCGATGCCCTGTGTTTTTTTCTGCGCTTTCTTTCCCATGATCCGCTTCCTTTCCCGCCCGGCTGACCGCTCGCGGTACCTTTTTTGTGAGTATAGCACAAACAGGGTGCTTTCGTCCATAAGAAAAAGCGGCCAATTCCGCTTGAAAAACCGCTCCGCCTCAGGTATGATGGAGATAATAAAAAAGCATCACGTGAAGAAAGGAATCAGACCATGGCGAAACAGTTTATTTCCACTCCCGATTACCCGGTCGTTGCGACACCGAAAGGCCGGATCCGGGGCTATGTGTACGACGGCGTTTTCACCTTCAAAGGAATTAAATACGCGAACGCAAAACGCTTTCACCAGCCGGAGCCCGTACCCGCGTGGGAAGGCGTCAAAAACGCGCTGTCCTGGGGCTTCAACTGCCCGACAATGAAAGAGGATGCGCGGGATGGTTCGGCCTCTCTCGACCACCGCTACTGGCCCAAAAACGAGGACTGCCAGTACCTGAATATCTGGACCGCCTCCATCGACAGCTCGGCAAAAAAACCGGTTATGCTCTGGATCCACGGCGGCGGCTTTGCGGACTGCTCCGCGATCGAGCTTATGTGCGCGGACGGCGATCAGATGTGCGGTTTCGGCGATGTCGTCATGATGAGCCTCAACCACCGGCTGAACATTCTCGGATTCCTCGACGTCTCGGCTTACGGCCCGCAGTATGAAAACTCCGGGAACGCCGGTCTCGCGGACCTTGTGATGGCTCTGCAGTGGATTCACGACAACATTGCGTACTTCGGCGGAGACCCGGATAACGTTACGATTTTCGGACAGTCCGGCGGCGGCGGGAAGGTCTGTTCCCTCCTGCAGTGTCCCTCAGCCGACGGTCTTTTTCATAAGGCCATCGTCCACAGCGGCATCCATGAACGCCGCGCTCGTCCAACCCCGGAAGTCAGTAAAATTCTCGTCGGTGAAATGCTGAAGGTGCTGAATATCGCCCCTGAAAATATCGAACAGCTCGAGGCTGTCGATTATGTCGACCTCGTCCGCGCCTACAATGCGGTTGTTCCCGGCCTCCGCGCTGAGGGGCTCGCGGTCGACGGCTGGGCGCCTCTTGCAAACGGCTACTATCAGGGCTACGCCCGACTCGACGGCTTCTATGAACACGCCCTCCGGGTTCCGACGATGGTCGGATCCTGCTTCTCCGAATTCGAGCGCCACCCGGATCACGTCCGAAAATATGAGCTCTCCCGGGAAGAAATCCTCGCGCGGATCACGGAACGATACGGCGAAAACGCGGACAGGCTTGCCGAACTTTTTGAAAAGGCCTATCCCGAAAAGAGCCTTTTCGACCTCCTTCTTCTCGATGCCGAGGTCCGTTACGGTTCTCTCGACCACATAGAGAAACGCGCCGCATTCCCTGGCAGCGCGCCGATCTATTCCTATGTTTTCGCGCAGGAATTCAAAAACTACGACAACGGCACCACGGCCTTCCACTGTTCGGAACTTCCCTACGCTTTCCACACCGCATCCCGCATCATGGTCTGCCAGCAGGAAGGCGTCGAAAAGCTTGAGAATGAGATGGCCGGCGCCTGGGCTGCATTTGCGCACACCGGAAACCCGAACCATCCCGGCCTCTCCGACTGGCACGCATTCACCCCCGAAACCCCCGCAACCATGGTCTTCTGCGAAGACAGCCGCACGAGGATCGGTTTCGACACCGAACTCATCAGGCTGAAAAAGCAGCTCGACCCCTCTTTCGCCGAGAAAATGGCTGCGCTCTTTGCAAAGGCCTCCGCGAAATAAGTCTGGCCTTTTCCCTGCTCTCTTACAATATCCCCGCCAGGAAACGCTGCAGCGTCTCCGGGCGGGGATTTCTGATACAGGTGATGAAACTGCGCTTACAGGAAGTATTTCCGGATGTCGAAGTACCCGAGCTCACGCATGAAGGCGCCGGGTGTTTCGAGGCGGAGTCCCTCTTTGTTGACGCCGTAGAAGAAGCCGCTGTCATGCTGGATCCGGCGGTTTATGGCGAGGAGGCCGAGACTTCCGTTGCACTTTTCCTCAATCCACTGGATGATGTAGACATCCGGGCGGAGCTTGATGTAGAAGCCCGGAGCGGACCAGGTCGCGCCGCCGCTGTTGTCCGGCCGGAAAATGGTCCAGCTGTAGCTTTCAGGCGCGCTGTAGAGGTGGATCGAGTACATCTGATCGCTGTAATTCCAGGCAAAGCAATGCCCAACAAGCTCATCCGTAAAGTGGTGGCGCCTCGCAAAGGGCGGTTTCACGCCGGGGTATTTCAGGGTTCCGAAAGCGACCGCGGAGCCCACTTCCCATTCGGAGCGCCAGTTGCCGATGCCGGTCCGGATTGTCGTCGTAAGACCCGTCCGGAAATCAATCGCCTGTGCGGCGCACGCGAAATCCTCCGCGCCGGTCACCATATGGCCCATGAAGAAAAGGCCCGGGTCGATCTCATAGCAGACGTACTTCTCTTCATTCCAGGAGCCGTTCCCGATGCGGAAACGGAGCACGGAATCCGAAAGGATCTCGTATTCCCAGGCGGTCTCTTCTTTGTTCCTGCCGTTCCAGGGCGCCGCAGTGTAGGTCTCCCGGTCCGGGACTACAGTGAAATGGCGGCCGGTGAGGGCTTCCGTAAACGGCAGCGTATGATAGGCGCAGCCGTTTCCGTCCACCGGTCCCTGCAGGATCCGCTGCTTTTCACGGGCGTGAGCGTAAGCCTCCTCTTTTGTCATCGGGATGTCGATATCCATCGGCCGGTAGGCGTAGCGCGCGCCTTTTACAGGACCCCTGAAATGCATCCTTGGGCGCTCGGTTCCGTTGTCCGTGATCGATTCCATATGCGCGGCATTGCCCGTCACGTCAAAATCCGCACTGTGCAGGCGGTAAATAAACCTGTCTTCTTCGTCAAATCCAAGCTCCAGACCGATCGCTTTATAGTCAAAATAGTCCAGCAGCTCGATCCACATTTTCCCGGAGAATTCGCACTCGCAGCGGGTGTAGATGAAATAGCGGTCGTCGATGCGTATATAATCGGAGGGGTTGGACATCGTGATGCCCCCAAGATCCTGCGAAAGTTCCACCACCGTCGACGCGACGACGCTCGGATGGAAAGAAAGCATTTCAAAGCCGTCGCCGTATTTCCAGTGCAGGCCTTTGCCTTCCATGCGGTTCGTGGTTTCGTGAAGATGCGAAGGCGGATCTCCCGATCCGGTGTCCGCATAGCCGAACCAGAACTCCCGCTGCACTTCCCGCGGAATGTCACGATACCCGATCGGCGGATTCTTCCCGGAAAAATCGAGGCCGACCGGAACCGTGATCCCGAACCAGCTTTCAAACAGCGTTACCGCATCGTCGCGCCGGTCCCAGATCAGATGATAACCGTGGGAAGAACCGCCCGAGAGATGTGTAATGAAAAGGATCGGGCCGAGTCCGGCTGCCGCATAGGGCACAATGTATTCCTTTCCGTTTTCCCGGACCTGAAGCAGTCCGTCCGAAAGGACTTCATACGAAAGCGCTTCCGGCGCGAAATCGCCGCCAAGGCGGAGGGAAAACCGGAGTCCGGCTTCCAGCGTACAGACTCCGCCGTCCGCAATCCTCTTCCCGGAAACCGCCCGCTCGACGGCCTCCGCAGTCATCGGATGATACACGGTAAAAAACATCGCAATACCTCCTGGATTTTTCAGATTCTGTGCTGTGTCCGGAAAGAGAAGCGGCCGGGACATCCTGTAAGCCTGTCTGCAGAGTGATCGCAGCCCTCAGCT
>CACYBV010000017.1 GCA_902772745.1 uncultured Eubacteriales bacterium | reverse complement strand
TATGCGTATTCGGACGAGGAGCTGGACAATATTCTGAAGGAAGTCGGCCGTGACTCCGGAAACAAGATCCAGCGGTACAAAGGTCTCGGTGAAATGGACGAGGACCAGCTCTGGGAGACGACGATGGATCCCGAGCGGCGGATTCTCAGGAAGGTTCTCTATGACGAGGAGGAAGCGGCGATCATCGACCGCACCTTCAACGTGCTGATGGGGGACAATGTCGAGCCGAGAAGAGATTTTATCGAGAAGAACGCGAAGTACGCGACGGTGGATGCGTACGATGTGAGAGTGGAGAAGTAAAGTAATTACGGGATTCTTACGCTTCAGCATACGGTCTCCGGTCGGAATGACAAACACTATCTGTCGTCCCGGGCGCGATCGGGGGATCCCGTCATGATCACCATAAATTTATGGAGTAATCAATGGAACCGAATATTGTAGATAAAATCAAGGAAGTTGAACTCCGCGAAACGATGGAGCAGTCCTATGTGGACTATGCCATGTCGGTCATCGTGGACCGTGCGCTTCCGGATGCGCGGGACGGACTGAAGCCCGTGCAGCGGCGCGTGCTCTTCTCGATGGCGGAGCTCAATAATACCCCCGATAAGCCGCACAGAAAGTGCGCGCGTATCGTCGGCGATACCATGGGTAAATATCATCCGCATGGTGACAGTTCCATTTACGGAGCGCTTGTCTATCTTGCGCAGGGCTGGAACACGCATTACCCTCTTGTGGACGGACACGGAAACTTCGGATCGGTCGATGGGGACGGGGCTGCGGCCATGCGTTATACGGAGGCGAGACTCAGCAAAATCAGTATGGAACTTCTCGCGGATCTCAATAAGGATACCGTGGATTTTGTCCCGAATTTTGACGAAACCGAGAAAGAGCCGACAATCCTGCCTTCCCGTTTCCCGAACCTTCTTGTGAACGGAACACAGGGAATCGCAGTTGGTATGGCGACGAATATACCGCCGCATAACCTCAGGGAAGCCATCGCAGCCGTCGTGAAAATTATCGACAACCGCGTGCAGGAAGGCCGTGAAACCACGGTCGAGGAGCTCATGGAGATCGTGAAAGGACCGGATTTCCCGACCGGCGCGCAGATCATCGGGCATCGGGGCATCGAACAGGCCTACCGCACAGGACGCGGAAAACTGCGTGTGCGTTCTGTCTGCCGGATCGAGCCGATGGACAACGGAAAGAACATGATCATCGTGTCCGAGATCCCTTATCTTGTCAACAAGCAGCGGCTGATCGAGAAGATCGCCGACCTGCATAAGGATAAAAAAGTTGACGGAATGACGGCAATCCGTGACGAGACCACGAGCCGCGAAGGCACGCGTATTGTGATCGAGCTCCGAAGAGACGTCAATCCGAACCTCGTCCTGAACCAGCTGTACAAGCATTCACAGCTTGAGGATACCTATGGTGTGATCATGCTCGCTTTAGTGAACGGCGAGCCGAAGATCATGAGCCTCAAAACGATGCTCGAAGTGTATCTTAAGCATCAGGAAGAGGTTGTGACAAGACGGACCAGATTCGACCTGAAGCGGGCGGAAGACCGTGCACACATCATCGAAGGTCTTTTGATCGCGCTCGACAACATCGACGAAGTGATCCGGATCATCCGCGCCGCGGCAAATGTGGCGGAAGCGAAGACGAAACTCATGGAGCGTTTCGGACTTTCGGATCCTCAGGCTCAGGCAATCGTCGATATGCGGCTGAGGGCACTGACCGGTCTGGAGCGGAGCCGGCTGGAAGAGGAATACGCGGAACTTGAAAAGACGATCGCAAGACTTCGCGCGATTTTAGGCGACGAGAACCTGCTTCTCGGGGTAATCCGCGATGAAATCAGCGCGATCGCCGAAAAGTACGGCGACGAACGGAAGACAAAGATTCTCCCCGAGGAAGACGAGATCGTCGACGAAGACCTGATTGCGGATGAGAGCACCGTTGTCGCCATGACGAAGCTCGGATATATCAAACGTATGTCTCCGGATAATTTCAAGGCGCAGAACCGCGGCGGACGCGGCATCCGCGGCATGCAGGTCATCGACGAAGACTACACGACAGACCTGCAGATGACCGGGACAAAGGACAACATCCTGTTCTTCACAAATCAGGGCCGCGTCTACATGCTGAAGGTTTACGAAATTCCGGAAGCGGGGCGCACTTCCCGCGGAACGCCGGTGATCAATCTCCTGCAGCTGCAGCCCGAGGAAAAAGTCACGCAGATCATTACGGCAAAGGGTCTCGATGCGGAATCCTACATCCTGATGGCAACACGTGACGGCACCATCAAGAAAACACCGGCCTCCGAGTATAAAAACCTCCGCAAAAACGGCCTGATTGCGATTACCCTGAAGGAAGGCGACGAGCTGATCGGCGTCAAAAACACCCGGGGCGACGAGCACATTCTGCTGGTTTCGAAAGAGGGCAACACCATCTGCTTTGACGAAAAGAACGTCCGGATCTGCGGCCGCTCATCCATAGGTGTCCGGGGAATGAAACTCTTCGGCAATGACGAAGTGGTCTCCATGGAGATCGTCGAGGAAGGCAGGGATATTCTCTTTGTTTCCGAAAAAGGAATGGGCAAACGGACTGCATTTACGGAATTTAATCCGCAGGGCCGCGGCGGAAAGGGCTCCCGCGGATATAAGGTAACAGAGAAGACAGGTGTCCTTGTAGGCACCGAATCCGTGAGCGCGGACGAGGAGATCATGATCATCACCACCGAGGGCATTATCATAAGAATGCCGGTGAATACGATTTCCCAGCTCGGAAAGACCGCGAGCGGCGTGAAACTGATCAATATCGACAGGGAATCCGAAGCGCGGGTCGCTAGCTTCACCGTAATCAACGGAGAGGACAGCGAAGAGGAAAAGAATCTGGAAACGGGTCCGGAGGAAGCATCGGAGAATATTGAGGACCCAAAGGAAAACTGAAAGCACTTATTTCGTCAGAGGAGGCTGCAATGAGGATAACCGTCTGGAATGAGTATTTACATGAGAGAACCGAAGAAGCGGTTCGCAAAATATACCCGGAAGGAATTCATAACTGCATTAAGGATTTTCTCGAAAAAAACGGCTTTTCGGATGTCCGTACAGCAACGCTTGACGAGCCGGAACATGGGCTGACACAGGAAGTGCTGGACAATACCGATGTCCTGTTCTGGTGGGGTCATATGCGTCATCATATGGTTTCGGATGAAGTGGTACAGCGGGTATATGAGCGTGTACAGGACGGCATGGGACTGATTGTCCTGCACTCCGGGCACGAATCCAAGCTTTTCAAAAAACTCATGGGTACAAATTCCGGACAGCTCCGCTGGCGCGAGTGCGGCGAAACGGAAATCATGTGGAATATCCGTCCGGACCATCCGATCCTTCAGGGCATTGGCGCGAATGTCGTAATCCCGCACGAGGAAACTTACGGTGAACTGTTCCACATCCCGGATCCGGACGAACTTCTGATGATCAGCTGGTTCTCGGGCGGAGAAGTATTCCGTTCCGCGATGACTTTCCACCGCGGGTCAGGCAGGATTTTCTACTTTAAGCCCGGACATGAGACCTATCCGATCTATTATATGCCCGAAGTTCAGAAAATTCTCTGCAATGCGGTAAAATGGGCATACAATCCGGATGCGCCGAAGATTAAGTTTGGCTATTGCCCGGAGCCGCCGGTAAGTGAATTATAAAGGGACTGAAATCACCAGTCATCCAGAGCGGACTGTGTGACAGAGAACTTTTTATAATCCCGAGCGGCCGAAGGGAGCCGAGGGATATCCTTCGGGAAAGCAGTTCCTGTAATTTGGGATTCCTCCGCTCGGCCTGCAGTCCCGGTCGGAATGACACAGATACACAGAAAACGGAGATTGAACATGAATATTGTCTGCCTTGATATGGAAGGGGTTCTGACCCCGGAAATCTGGATTGCTTTTTCGAAGGCAACCGGCATCCCGGAACTTCGCCGTACTACGCGTGATGAACCGGACTATGGAAAACTCATGCGCTTCCGGATGAAAATCCTGAAGGAACATGGCCTCGGGCTCCGGGAAATACAGGATGTCATCGCGACAATCGATCCGCTTCCCGGTGCAAAAGAATTTCTGGATGAGCTGCGGAGCCTGACCCAGGTTATCATTCTGAGCGATACATTTGAGCAGTTTGCGATGCCCTTAATTAAAAAGCTCGGTTATCCGACCCTCTTCTGCAATACGCTGAAAATCGGTGAAGACGGTATGATTGAGGATTATATCATGCGGATCGAAAAATCCAAACTCTCATCCGTCAGGGCGCTGCAGTCGATCGGTTTTGATACCATCGCAGCCGGCGACAGCTTCAACGACCTCGACATGATTCTTGCCAGTAAGGCAGGCTTTCTGTTCCGCTCGACGGATCAGATTAAGGCCGCGCATCCGGAACTCCCGGCGTTTGAAGAGTTCGATGAATTCCTGGCGGCGATCAAAGCGGTGCTTTAAGACTGTTTGACACGGATAAGCCTGTGAAGACGGCAAAAGAACCTGGCAGAAACCATGAACCGTCCTGAAATCAGCAAGAAAGAAGAGGTACAGACAGGATTAAGCTGTCTTTCAGTATTACAGAAATAACAGAAACAGGCGCACGAATCTGCTGAATTATACGCAGATATCGTGCGCTTTCCGTGTTTAGCGGAACAGACACCGGTAAAGTACATCTGATTGAAAAAGAATAGGAGACGGTTGTTTTTTAGTGTAAATTGTGATAAACTTCTAGATAATTAACTTAAAAAACATTCAGGAGGTGTTTTTATGGCAGGTCCGGAAGGCTTCAGAAGAAGTACTGGATATGTGGGAAGTGTTCCGCAGAATTTCATCAATACCAATTTTCCTGTCTGTCCTTTGTGCGGCAGCATGGATCCGTATTGGACGATGAAGGACAAGATTGAGATGAAAGGCAACCGTGTACAGTTCCGCTGTAAGGACTGCGGCGGTGTAATCTCTGCAACGACCATGGATTTTACGGGCATGACGAAATCCACTGCTGCAGCGGTTTTGACTACCGGCGGCGGCCTGAATTACCTGATCAAAAAGGGTGAAGGCAAAGATGCCAAGACGGTTTATATCCGTGTAGACGACGCAGGTTCTTTCCGTACCACCAATGAACTTGTCGGAAAAGAGTTCCCGATCGATGAGATGAAGAAAATGGCTGAAGACCTGGCGGCTTCAGCGGCGCCCGGGGCACAGCAGACTTCTGTGGCAGGCGCAGTTCCTTCGGAAGCTCCCGCAGATTTCAAGGTCAGCTACGGGGATGCTTCTGGCGCTGATGCGGCAGGAGCGGGATCCGGTGATTTCAGGGTCAGCTACGGCCAGAGTTCAGCGCCTGCGCCGGCACCAGTAGTTTCGGGATCTACTGTGCAGTTTTCAGTGATTGCGAAGGTGATGACGTACCTTGCGGCGGGAGCAATGATGCTTCTGTTCTTCTTGGCACTTCCGAAAGACGGCCAGTGGGTTCAGTTCTTCTCAAAGCAGATCTATATGGGAAAGATTAGAGATTACTCCGTGGCCAGGGGGTTAAACTTCCTGATGATCTTTGTGGTTATTGCCGGATTTGCGCTTTTATGCGTCGGTGTTTCCGTAAGGAAAATTGCACGTATCTACGGCGCAGGGCTTTTGGTAATCGCGTTTACCCGCTTGATTGCGGCGATAACGAATAACCAGACAGCGCCGAGGTTGGCATATGCGCTTCTGAAGAATGGACGTCCTATGCCATTTTTACAGATTTTCCTTCCGTATGTTTTGGTTATTCTTCTCGTGCTTGCCGCGATCTACTTTCTGGCAGGAGGAAAAGGCTTTAATGCGGTTGTAAAAATGATCTTTGCCATTATCGGGCTTTCTCTGCAGGTATTGCTGTTGATTTTCGCGTTTGTAAATGTTTCCAGAAACCATGCACCTTCCAGGTACTATTTTACTACACTGACAGCAAACCTTCCCTATATCCTGATGTGGGTGGCGGTCATTCTGAATAAGCCGTTCCGAAGAGGCTTGGCAGCATGAGTGCGCGTCTTTCTTTTCTCCGCCGCACGGATGCGGAGGCCAAAGTACAGGGCGGGGATGTGTATTTTGACATCAACGGGAAAAATGTCGGGAAGCTCACCAAT
>CACYBV010000016.1 GCA_902772745.1 uncultured Eubacteriales bacterium | reverse complement strand
GTCCGAAAGAGCTTCCTTCGCAGAGGAAAAACCGCTGACTTCGTCCGCGCCAGGGATTTCCCGGCACATGGACACGGTCATTTCAAGAATCAGGGGTTCGTCGTCAACACAGATAATTCTCATGATATGCTCTCCTCCTTCGGTATCCTGATTGTGATCTTCGTTCCCTCGTCGGGTTTGCTGTCCACGTGGAAGCTGCCCATCAGCATCGATTCCACGCGGTCACGGACATTCGTAAGCCCGATGTGGGAGCGTTTCGCGTATTCCGGGTCCGAAGACCCGGGGTTGTTCCCCGAAAACACGCGCTCCGGATCGAAGCCTTTCCCGTTGTCGCTGATCACAAGGACATGCGCGTCGTCTGCTTCCCACGTGGCGACCCGTACGATGCCTTCCTCGCGGATCCGGACGCCGTGGCGGATCGCGTTTTCCACGAGCGGCTGCACGGTCAGCGCCGGAACCGAAAAGCCGCTGTCACGAATATCGTATTCCACGCGGATTTTCGGGAAACGAAGCATTTCGATATCGGTATAGACTTTCGTATGCTCCAGTTCCTTTTCAAGGGGAATCAGGTTCGGCTCCGAGAGGGAATCGATGTTCTGGCGAAGGTACAGCGAGAACTTTCCCACAATCTCCGAAGCTTTTTCGGGATCCGTACGGCACAGGGCCTGGATCGTCGTCAGGGTATTGTACATAAAGTGCGGCTTGATCTGCGACATCATGATCTGGATCCTCTGTTCCGCCCGGAGCGCCTCCTCGTGCTCCCGGACGAACTGCAGGTGCAGCCAGATATAATAGGACACACAGATGGAGATCACGGCGGCCGTCAGGAAACTGATCATGTATTCATTGCCGAAATATACGTCAAGAACCACCGCCGCGACAATTACGACCGCATTGAAAACGGGAATCATGGCCTCTATCCGGCGGATCTTGCGGTATTCCCACAGGGAGAGTCCCATCAGAAGGAACAGAAGCACAAAGCTGATGATAAAGCAGGTATAGCCCAGAGGGCCGCGGACAAAGTGGTTGTCCGCGGTGATCGTGAAGCAGACGTCCGAGAAAACCGCGGTCATATGCACCAGGAAATTGACGACCACAAGCACCCACAGCGGCCACTGGATCTCGTCCGGCCGGATAAGCCGGATGAACAGGAACAGAATGAAAGGCCGGATCGTATATCCGAAAACCGAGTTCAGGATCCTGAGGATCCGGTATCCCGGGGTGATTGAGAGCATATAATTGAAGATGTTCTGCATCACCAGGCTGATGACCAGCGTAATGATGATCATCAGGATTCCGCGTCTCCTGTGCGGAAGATAGGGATCCATCAGCACCGCAAAAGCAAGACCGACGATCTGCAGCGCCAGCGGAAACAGTATGAGGAGAATCATCTGCACATCTGAAAGCACGGTTCGAATAAAGCCTCCTTAATAATCGGTATGTACTGTCTCGTGCGGGACCGGGCCTTTTCAGTTCTGAACCGGCTGATGCACGAGGGGCGTCGATCCCGTGATGGGCAGGAAAGTATAGCCGTTCGCGAGTCCCCAGGCAATGATTTCCTCCACCGCATCGACAGACTGTCCCCAGATGTCATGCTGCAGCACAATAGACTGGTCATGCCCCTGGACTCCGGCGATCACTTTCGCAGCGATCTCCGAAGCGGAAGCCGTACCGCCGGAAGCATCGCCCGATTCGACATTCCAGTCGCAGTAACGGATACCCATCCGGTCCGCTGACTGCGAAAGGGCTGTCATGATCCCCTCGCAGTAATTCCTGCTGACCGTATTCGAGGTTCCGCCGGGGAAGCGGAGAAGGTCCGATTTAGCGCCGGTTTCCGCTTCGATGATTGCATTCATCTCATTGAAGTCGTTCCAGTAGGCCTCCTCGGAGGAGTAAATCACCTGGTACTGGTGCGTCATCGTATGGACCGCGACAGTATGCCCGCGGTTTGCGGTCTCGCGGATCAGCCACCGGTACCCCGGATCCTGGTTTGTGACGAAGAACGTCGCTTTGACGTTGTATTTGTCGAGGATTGCGAGGAGCCGTTCTGTATGCGGCCCCGGCCCGTCGTCGAAGGTCAGGTAAATTACTTTCCCGCCGGGATGTTCGACAGTTTCCTGCGTCTGCGGCCGGAATACCAGCACCTGGCGCTCGGCCGAAGCTGTATTGCCCTCCGAGTCCGAGACGCTGTAAGTCAGCGTATAGACGCCTTCGTTATCGGAGTTCACGCCGCCGGATACCTGCACGCGGTCCGTAATATCGCCGTCTACATCGTCCGACGCGCTGTAGCCGGGTTCGGTGTAAGGCGTTCCGAGAGGCAGGTAAAGCCGCCGTTCGCCGCCGATTACAAGCTGCGGCGGAACCGCATCCTTATATATGATTTCCCGTACGGTTTCGGCCGTATTCCCGCTCCCGTCCGTCACGCGGTAAACGATCCGGTCGGGGGATTCTTCGCGGACAACCGCAGCCGTCAGGTCCCCGTCCACATTGTCAAAGGCGCTGTAGCCCTCTTCCTGGTACTGCGTCCCGGGGCGGGTATAGGGTGAATTGACAACCAGCGTAATTACCGGCGGGATCGTGTCACGCACCGTAACCCTGCGCTTTTTTTCCGCGCTCTGACCGATCCGGTCCTTTACGGTATAGGTGATTTCGTATTCACCGGGCGTATTGATGTCGGGAAGGCCGCTGACTGTGACCCGGTCCGTGATATCGCCGTCGAGATCGTCCGTGGCGGAAAAGCCCGGGTCCTCGTATGGCGTGAAGACTTCGACCGCAGGCGACAGATCTCCGAGAAGTTCAAGAACCGGCGGCATGTCGGTGTATTCGACCGTACGGGTCACGCTGGTTTCGTTCCCGGAGGAATCGCGCACCGTGTAGGTGACGCGGCCCGGTGCGGGGGCTTTCCCGTCGGCGGGCTCCTGCTCGCCGCCGTCCGAAGATGCGCGATCCGGTTTTGTTTCTCCGGACTCGTATTCCCGGACCACGAGGTCCGTGATATCGCCGTCGTAGTTGTCCCAGGCACTGTAGCCCTCTTCCCGGTATTCTGTGTCTACGCCGTTTTTCTGGTCCGGATCGGTTTTCAGTGTGATCACCGGCGCCTCTTTGTCCACGAGCTCCACCCGGACTTTTTTCTCGGCATAATAATCCTTGTATGCAGCAGTATAAACGACTGTGTATTCTCCGAGTTTTTCCGGATTAAAGGGGTTTCGCACACTGACTTCCACTTTCTTTTTGAAAGGAAGCAGGCTGTGACGGAAAACCGCTTCGGCTTCCGGCGGACGGAAGCTCTCTCCGTATTCCACGGTATAGGAATGCTCTCCCTGAACTGTAAGGGCAAGTTCTTTATGATCCAGAAGGTGCAGCGTAAATATACCGATCCCGATCACACACAGCACAATGACGGCCGGAACCAGGCATTTCATAAAGATCCGCTCTCTTCTTTTTCGAACCAGGGATTTATGTTTACTCATCCGTCTCCTCGCCGGAGCCCGTATCTGAAGACAGGAGCAGTACCGACGTCTTTTCTTACCGCTTCATCTCAGTCTCCCAAAAAATGCAGATAGATATTAAAAGTATATCACAGCTCTTTTCAATGTCAAGAAAATGATTCTTTGTAAAGATATTTTTTTGCGTATTTCAGTTCGGCTGCCTGTTCGGTTCACCAGGACAAAACGCCGCCGGACAGAGCCTGTTCGCTCTTTCCGGCGGCGGATCGGCGGAGAACGGCGGATTTTTCACCGCCCGAACGGGTCCGAGGCGCATCGCGGTTGACAGGAAAATTTACAGCACCATCGTCAGGTTGTTCAGCCCGAGAGAGCTTGTATAATTCACTTCCTTTGCCGTCTTCATCACCATGCGGATGCCGACATGCCTCGTCGGGTCCTCATCCTTTTCGTGAAGTTTCATATAATCCACCGGGTCGAAGAAAATGCAGTTGTCCCGGAGGCTGACCCGCTTTTCGCCGTCTCTCAGCACGAGTCTTAAATGGATGCTGTGCCGCGCGCGGTCCTTTGAAAAGCCGTACTGAACGATATTCGCAGCCATCTCCTCGATGCACAGTCCGAGGAATACCGCGTCCCGCTCCGGGTCGCCGTGCGACCTGCAGAATGCCATCGCCTGCTCCGAAGCTTCGGAAACCTCCGTGAGCGAGTGTATGGAAATGTCCAGACAGTTTTCCTTCGCCGTCCCGAAGTCTTTCGGAAGGAAGGCGAGTATATCCGGCGAAAATCCGACGCGTTTCCCCCGGATGAAAATATAAATCATCCACATTGCGAGCGCCGTCGTTTCACCGAGTACGAAGGAAACGAAGATTCCGTCCGTTCCCAGGGGGTTCCTCAGTATCAACGCATAAACCGCTGTAAAAACGAAATTCTGGAAGATCGAAATCGCTTCCGTAAGACGTTCATGGTTCACGCCCTGGTAGTAGTTTTTGAAAGTGGTATTCAGCGCCGAAGGCAGCAGGGACAG
>CACYBV010000015.1 GCA_902772745.1 uncultured Eubacteriales bacterium | reverse complement strand
GCGCGGCCGCTTCGTGAATATCTTCTCTGCATGAAGGAAATCTCCGGTTCCGGATCCGAGCTTCTTTTCGGCGCGGTTCCGTATTCCGATTCGCAGGTCATGCATCTTGAAGCGGACATCCGGACGCTGACGGAGGACACCGGCTGGACGCCCGAAACCGCTTTTGATCAGGGCATCCTCGAATGCATCCGGGCAATAAAGGAACGGTAAACCATGGTCGTTTTTGATGAACAGACAACCGAGGCGCTGAAGCGCATCCACGACGGCACGCATATTCTTTTCCGTGAGATCGGGCGGATCTGCGAAAAGCACGGGATTCACTATTATCTCGACAGCGGGAACCTGATCGGCGCCGTGCGGGAGAAGAGCGATCTCATGTGGGACGACGACGCGGATATCTCCATGACGCGGGAAGACTTTGAAGTCTTCCGGAAAGTGGCGCGGGACGAGCTCCGGCCGGGCTTCCGCTTTGTCGAACCTACGGATCTGGGGGACCGGCTTCTCGATTTTGTGCCGCGCGTGATTCTGGAGAATTCTTCGATGAAAGAGGACACGGAAGAGGAACGCTGGTATCTGGACGGCGTCTACAACCATATCCTCTGTGATATTTTCATCGTGGACGATCTCGCGGACCGTATGATCATTCACAAAATCGCGCGGGTGCTGCAGATCCTCGTCTACGGGATGAGCATGGGAAAGCGCTATAAACTGGACCTTTCGGATTATCACGGGATTTCAAAGTTCGTTGTCCGGGTGCTTTCCTGGCTCGGAAAGCCTTTCAAAGGCGCGACGCTCGCCCGCTGGTACGATCAGATTGGAAAAATGGAGCAGGGAAAGAACAAAAAGCTCGGACGCGCCAAATTCAGCAATATTCTCTGGCCGGACCTGCACCGGATCTTTATGAAGGAGTGGTTCGCGTCTCCCGTGGACCTTACGATTGACGGAGAAACCTTCCCCGGGCCAATAGGCTACGACCGGGTCCTCAGGACCCTCTACGACAGCGACTACATGGTTCCGCCGGATCCGGAATCGATCGCGCTTCCGCACTGCGATCCCGCATATGTGCGGCTCGATTACGAAAGCTATGAAAATTGACGGAAAAAAAGCCGGGCGCTATCCGTGGGATTTTGTAAGCGGGGCGGTCGGACTCTTTGTGATGAACGCGGTTCTGAGCCTCGCGGTGAATCCATATCTCGGAAATACGCTCGGAGCGGCAAACCAGGGGCGGATCCTGTACTACAGTTCGCTTACCGCGCTGATGGGCGCAACTTTCGGATCAGGCGCGAATTATGCGCGGATGAAGGTACATTCCTCAGGAGAGAAGACCGAAAACGGGGAATATAACATCTTCCTCCTGATTTCGTGCGCGATCCTGTTTCTGGTGACTCTCGGCGCGGTGCTCCTGAAAGGCGGCGACAAAGCGGATGCGACGTTGATCGGCCTGTTTCTTCTCGTTTCTATCACCACGATCCGCTACTACGCGGACGTCGAGTACCGCCTCTCCCTGAATTACCGGCGCTTTTCGCTGTTTTACATCGTGATCGGCGCAGGCTACCTTTTAGGACTGTTCCTGTACCGCTTTACCCGTTCCTGGGTGCTGATTTTTCTGACCGGGGAAATCGCGGGACTTTTATTTGTCGGGTTTACCGGGGAAATTTTCAAAAAGCCGGTGCTTCGGGTCACGCCGCAGTTCCCGGCACATATGAAGATTCTCTTTGTCCTTTCCTTTTCCTTTCTGCTGTCGGATTTCGTGGCGGGTGCGGACCGGCTTCTCCTGCCGCTCCTTACGGAAAACGGAGATGAGCTCACGGCGCTTTTTTACTATGCAAGCGTGATCGGCAAACTGATGTCGCTTCTCTCGACGCCCTTAAACGGTGTGCTCGCGGGGCATCTCTACGGGAAACAGGGCGGGATTACAAGAAAACGCTTCGCTGCGGTCGTTCTCCTGCTTTTTGCGGTCTTTATTGTCGTGACCGCTTTCTCTGTCGGAGGTTCGCATCTGTACATTTACTGGTTTTACCGGCCTTATTATGAGACCGTTAAACCGCTGTTCCTGCTTGCGAACGCAGGACAGGTGATCTTCTTTATATGCAATACAATGATGGTTGTCGTGCTCCGCTACACGGACGAGAAGGTTCAGATGCTGACCGCGGCCGTCTATGTCGCCGTATTTTTGGGCTGTACGATTCCGCTGATCCTGAATTTCGGGATCTGGGGCATGGCCTGGGGCATCTTTATCGTGAATACGGTCAAGTTCCTTTTGTATGCCGTTCTCGGGCTGATCCGGATTAAGAAAGGGGGAGAACCGGCCGCATGAATCTGTATCAAATGATTTCCCCCTGTCATTTCGGGCTGGAATCGGTCCTGAAAAGAGAACTCACGGACCTTGGGCTTACAATTACCGCGGTCGAGGACGGAAAGGTTCATTTTCAGGGCGGGGAACAGGATATCTGCCGCGCGAACATCTTCCTTCGGACCGCGGAGCGGGTACTGGTGCAGGCGGGGAGCTTTAAAGCGGAAAGCTTTGACGAGCTTTTTGAAAATACCAAAGCCATCGACTGGGCATCATTTCTGCCGCAGGACGCAAAAGTCTGGGTCACGAAGGCGAATTCCGTGAAAAGCAGGCTGTTTTCTCCCTCCGACATCCAAAGCATCATCAAGAAAGCGATCGTCGAGAAACTGAAAGAACAGTACCATACGGAAACCGTTCCGGAAACCGGCGCGGAATACCCGCTCAGGGTCTCGATCCTCAAGGACACCGTGACAATCGGCATCGACAGTTCGGGCGTATCGCTTCATAAGCGCGGCTACCGGACGGATACGGTAAAAGCTCCGATCTCGGAAACCCTCGCGGCGGCGCTTCTCATGCTGACGCCATGGAAAAAGGACCGGATCCTTGTGGATCCCTTCTGCGGATCGGGAACTTTCCCGATCGAAGCCGCGCTGATCGCGCGGGGAATCGCGCCGGGGCTCGAACGGGAATTCACCGCGGAAGGCTGGAAGAATCTGATCCCGAAAAAATGCTGGTACGAGGCAAGTTCGGAGGCGATGGACCTGCAGGATCCGTCCGCCGAATGCGATATCCAGGGATACGACATCGACCCCGCATCAATCCGCGCGGCGAGAGAGAACGCCTCCCGCGCCGGGGTATCGGATATGATCCATTTCCAGGTGCGGGACGTGCGGGAACTGAGCCATCCGAAAAAATACGGCTTCATCGTGACAAATCCTCCTTACGGCGAACGGATTTCCGAAAAGGCGGAGCTTCCCGGACTGTACCGCACGCTCGGAGAGCGCTTCCGCGCCATGGACTCCTGGTCGATGTATCTGATCACGTCCTATGAGGATGCTGTACGGGATCTCGGGCTTTCACCGGAACGGAACCGCAAGATCTACAATGGCATGCTGAAAACATATTTTTACAGCTTTCCCGGCCCGAAACCGCCGAAAAGGCAGCGGGAGGAGAAAGTCTCGGAGAGATAGATGAAAATCATTTTTGCGACTAAAAACCCGGGAAAACTCCGGGAAATCAGGGAGATCCTCGGGCCGGAATATGAGATTTGCTCGATGGCCGATCTTCCGGAAATCCCCGAAATTATTGAAGACGGAAAAACATTCGAAGAAAATGCGCTGATTAAAGTCCGCGCGATCGGCCCGATAGACGGCGCCGTGGTGCTTGCGGACGATTCCGGACTCTGCATCGATGCCTTCGGCGGCGGCCCGGGCGTGTACTCGGCACGTTTCCTCGGAGAAGACAGGGATTATGTCTACAAGAACGGATACATTCTGGGAAAACTCCGGGGCCTCCCGGATGAGAAGCGCGGGGCGCACTACTCCTGTGTGATTGCCGCGCTGTTCCCGGACGGGACAGAGGCACTGACAGAAGCCAGAATGGAAGGCATCATCAGCCGGGAACCTGCGGGGAACGGCGGCTTCGGCTACGATCCGATCCTTTTCCTTCCGGACTACAGAAAAACCGCTGCGGAAATCAGCGCGGATCTGAAAAACCGTATCAGCCACCGGGGACTGGCGCTTCAGAAAATGAAAAAAATCCTGGAGGACCGATGAAGACAGGCATCTTTGTGGTCAGCGATACGCATAAGCTGAACGCCGGCATGGAGACGGCGCTGTGGCGCGAACAGGGGAATTTCGACTACGTGATCCACCTCGGGGATATCGAGGGCTGCGAGCGGGAAATCCGCGAGATGGTCTCGAAAGTCAATCCGGCAGCCGGTTTTATTACGGTACGCGGAAACTGCGATGAGGATTACTCGGTTCCGGCTTTCCGAACACCGGAGTACAGGGGCGTGAAGATCTTCGCGGCGCACGGTCACCGTTATTACAACAAAGTGCCGGGCGGTCCCTTCGACGCATTGGCTTCGGCCGCGGCGGGAGAGGGCTGCAGGATCGCTCTTTTCGGACATACACACCGCCCGCATTTCGAGAAGGCCTGGAACGGCGTGATTCTCATAAATCCGGGCAGCATCTCGCTTCCGCGGCAGGAAGACCGAAGACACGGCTACGGGATTCTTACGGTCGCGGATTCGGGCATGATCCTGTGGGAACAGAAATATCTGGAGACACCGGACACGGAAAGCTCTGTAAAAATACCGGCGGTGTGACGGAACTTCCCGGCGAT
>CACYBV010000014.1 GCA_902772745.1 uncultured Eubacteriales bacterium | reverse complement strand
CGTCTCCGTCCATCCGAGGCAGGGGTCGGTGATGGATTTGCCGTAGACGCCGCCGCCCACAGGCTGCGCACCGGACTCAATGTAACTCTCGACCGCGCTGAACCGTTCATCCTGCGATTGGATTCACGTAGACGTGATGGACGGACATTTTGTACCGGAGATATCCTTCGGACAGCCGGTGATCCGCGCCATCCGAGAAAGCGCGGAGAAGCCGCTGGATGTGCACCTGATGATCACGGATCCGCTTCCGAAAATCGAGTCTTTCGCCAAAGCCGGGGCGGACAGGATCACCTTCCACCTGGAAGCTTCGGATGATCCCCGGGCCGTGATTGATAAAATTCATTCGTATTCTCTGCCGGCGGCGATTTCCATCCGGCCCAAAACACCGGTTATGGAAGTTTTTCCTTACCTTTCCTGCATCGAAATGGTATTGATCATGACTGTTGAGCCGGGCTTCGGCGGCCAGAAAATCCTCCCCGAAACCATTGACAAAATCCGGGCGCTCCGCGAGGAAATCGACCGCCGCGACCTGTCCGTCCTGATTGAGGCGGACGGCGGCATTACTTTTGAAAATGCAGGCGTGCTTTCCAAAGCCGGCACAGATGTATTTGTCAGCGGATCCCAGCTGTTCCGCGGACATCTGGTATCGAACATTTCGAGATTCAGGGTTTGTTTATGAAACGCTTCAGCCTTTTTATCATACTGCTTCTGTGTCTTGTGCTCTCAGGATGCAATCTCAGGGTGAACTGGGTTCCGGGGCGTGAAGTCCTGATTTCTTCCGACAATGTGGAACTCACTGGTGCGGAGGTCCGTATCCTCAGCCTTGCATACAAAACGGAATTCGAATCGATTTATTCGGATCTTCTCGGGGACTCTTTCTGGGATACCGAAGTGTCTTCGGAAATGAGCTATGAAGATTATATCAAGGAGTATTTTGTTTTCCGTGAATGCCGTGCGCTGATTTATCTTGAGGAGCAGGCGCGTTCGGAAAACCTGTCGCTTTCGGATATAGAGGAGGAACTGATTTCGGACACGGCAAAAGCGGTTTATGAGAAAATGTCCGCGGATGATCATGCATATACCCGCGCATCCGAAAATGACATGGCGCGGCTGATGCGCCATTACTATATTGCAATCCGGGAGGTTTCCCGGCTCTCCCCGGATGAGGCATCCGTAAGCGACGAGGAAAGCCGCGTAGCGGATTTCTCGGTGATCCGCCTTTCGAGCCGGGCAGATGCGGAAGCGGTTATGGAACGCATGTCGCAGGGGGAAAGCTTTACAAAGCTTGCCTCCGAATGCACAATCGACCGTGAAACCGTATATTCCGCGGCAAAGGGCGAATTGATTCCGGAGCTTGATGAAGCGGTTTTTTCTATGAAGGACGGTGAAACCTCCGATATTATCGAAGCCGCCGGGTCCTTTTTCATCATCCGCCTGAACAGTTCCTACAACCTGCTTCTTTCCCTGAACAACAAACGGAACATTATTGCAAACCGGACTTTCGGAGGCTGGTCCGATTTCTATCGGGAACAGGAGGATAAAGTCATTCTCAGGAGAAATAAACTTCTCTGGGAAGAAATCCGCCTGAATACGGAAGGAGATTACACGGATTTCGGCTTTTTTGAGGCGCTTTCGGATTTTCGGTAAATGATTCTTCCGGCCGCAGCAGGATAGTTTTTAACTAGACACTGAACATTTTCAGAAATTTGTAAAATCTACTTGTCAAATTGTTCAGAATTCTGTAAAATATATTAAATATCTGACAGCGTATCCGGCATATCTGCTTAAGATATGGGAAATAAGTATAAAAAAGCCCTTATCGGGGCTGTGTTTGCAGTGCTTTTCGGGCTGATGTTTCTCTGGAAGATTCGATACGGTGAGAAACCGGTTCCTCCGGAAAGCATACTGACAGTCGAATCGGATACGGGAAGCCGGAATTCGGGAGATTCCTCTTCTGAGGGCTCCGATGCGGGCCGGGAGCCGCAGAAAACCGGCATTGTCGTATATGTTTCCGGCGCCGTAAAGTTCCCCGGCGTGTACGAACTCCCGGAAGGCAGCAGAGTATATGATGCGCTTCTTTCGGCCGGCGGGCTTTCTGAGGATGCGGAAGAAGGACTTATTAATCTCGCGGAACCGATTTCGGACGGTGAAATGATCCGTTTCCCGAAAAAGGGGGAAAACACAGAGAGGCGCGCGGAGCTTTCGGACGGAAAGATCGACCTGAACCATGCGGACAAAGAAGAGCTGATGAGCCTGCCCGGAATCGGGGAAGTGAAGGCGGACGCGATCATTCAGTACCGTGAGGAACAGGGCGCATTTCAGAGTATTGAAGAGCTGATGCTGGTGTCAGGCATCGGGGAAAGCCTTTTTGAAAGAATCAGGAACAGGGTTAAGGTATAGAGGTTGTTATGGCGAAGATACTGGTGGTCGATGATGAAAAGCTGATTGTAAAGGGAATCCGTTTTTCTCTTTTACAGGAGCAGTGGGAAGTAGACACGGCTTATGACGGAGAAGAAGCACTGAAAATGGCCCGGGAAAACGAGTATGACACGGTGCTTCTCGACATTATGCTTCCGAAAATGAGCGGTCTTGAGGTCTGCCAGCAGATTCGTGAATTCAGCAACATGCCGATCATCATGCTGACCGCTAAATCCGAGGACATGGACAAGATCATGGGTCTCGAGTACGGGGCGGACGATTACATCACAAAACCTTTCAACATCCTCGAGGTCAAAGCGCGGATGAAAGCAATCATGCGCAGAAACCATAAAAAGAATCCGGAAACGCTGCCAAAAGGTATGGTTATTTCCGGAGACCTCAGGCTGGATACCGAAAACGAACGCGTGTTTATCCGCAACCGGGAAATTAATGTGACCGCGCGTGAGTTTGACGTGCTGCATCTTCTTGTCACCAATCCCAACAAGGTATACAGCCGTGAAAAACTTCTGCAGATGATCTGGGGCTCGGATTATCCCGGAGACGCCCGGACCGTCGACGTGCATATCCGCCGTCTCCGTGAGAAAATCGAGGAGAATCCGAGTGTTCCGAAGTATGTTCAGACAAAATGGGGCGTAGGATATTTCTATAAGAACGATGAAACTGTTTAAATCCCTCAGAAGCCGGATTATTCTGTTTGCACTCCTGGCCGGCGTTATACCGATCTCGATTCTGCATGTGGTCGTTGTATTCACTTATGAATCCCGCCTGATTGAGCAGCGCAGAATCGACATCCTCCAGCGGCTTTCGGTGATTTCGAAACAGCTCGGTGAGTCTGATACGATGCAGAACAGCCTGACGCAGGAAAGACTCGACACGCTGAACTGGTATGCGGACGCCTACGGCGGGCGTCTTCTGGCACTCGATAACAACTGCCGCATCCTGCATGACACCTATCACATGGACCAGAACCGGGTCTGTATTTCCGATGCCGTTTTCTCGGCGCTTTCCGGCAACAATTACCAGAATTACCGTTCGGATGAAGACCTTCTCGAGTTCGTTCTCCCGGTTTATACCGAGAACGAAGAGGAAAAAACCGTCAGCGGCGTTCTCATCATGTCCTCGGATACCAGCTGGATCCGGGGCTCTGTTCGTTCGGCAGCGAGCGGCATGCTTCTTGTGGAGGCCATTATCCTGATTCTCCTGGTCCTCGGGGTAATTTATTTTTCCTATCT
>CACYBV010000013.1 GCA_902772745.1 uncultured Eubacteriales bacterium | reverse complement strand
GGACGCGGTATAAGGGTAGAACTCTTTCGCGCCTTCAATTTCACTCATCATGTGCTCGTCATAGCCGTCAACGCGGGCCTTAAAGAAAACGTCCATTTTCTCAAGCATGGCTGATGATCCTCATATCTTTTCGTGAAAGCTCTCACGATCGAAGTCACAAATATTCACCGCAGAATTATCAGAAATCCAGCTGCATCCCTACATGCGGAATTCCGTCCTCCAGATATTCACCTGAGCAAACGTGAAAACCGGCTTTCTCATAGAAACCGATTGCATAGCATTGCGCCTCAATCACAATCCTTTGCGGACCCAGCTTCTTCCTGACTTCCTGTATACCCTCTCTCAGAAGACGTTCTCCATATCCTTTTCCGTGCTTCAGCGTCAGTACTCTTCCGATCTGAACAGTCCCCTCTTCACGGGTGAAAGCCCTGAGGCATGCCATAACCCGGCCGTCTTCTTCGTAAAAAACGTGGAGACTTCTGTAATCAAGGCCGTCAATATCCTGATAAATACAGTTCTGTTCCACAACAAAGATTTCCGATCTGCTCCGCAGAATTTCATACAATTCCGTTATGGTAAGCTCATCAAAGAATTTCGACTTCATTTCCATACGGCATCTACCACACTCTGAAAACTTTTTGCCTGTGATCCCCGAGACACGCGGCGGTGAGATTGACCCAGCTGCTGCAGTGATCCAGAATGATCGAGTCCGAAGTGATAACGTTCTGGTGTGTATACAGTTCGCGGTCGACGTCCTTATGAACCCGAATATCCAGGTCAAACCGATAGTCTTCAGCAATTTCTGCAATCAACGCCTTCAGTCTGCCGGAGTTTGACACCGGCTCGTCCAGAAGTATATTCGCTCTTTTAATTTCACAGGATTCCAGCGCATTCATAAAAGTCCTGACAGCCTCTGCAGTTTCCGGGATAATCCTGTAAGTCCCCCTCAGGGACGCAAGATCCCTAATACAGCCATCCATACCTTCAAAAAGGATTGAGCCGCAGTGCATGACTTCAAATGTGATAACAGTATTAAAGCCGTCCATCCATACTTCTTCCCCGTACAGTTCACTCGGAAACCGTTCTTTTTCCTTTCTTTCCGAAAGCTGCGTCCCGGTACAGATGCTCCGCATCAGAGCCAGACGCTGGCGCTCGGACAGCTGAAAACGATTCCCGACAAAGACTGTGGACTGCTTCAGATCGTAACCTTCGTTTATCAGATACTGTACATGCCGAGACGCTGTTCTGAGTTTTTGAACTGCCTGTTCCGAGAAGTTCTCCACATCTTCCGGCAGATATCCTCTTTTCGCGTTCATGAAATCCTTTCCTTCCGCAAAACGCTGTCTCCCTTTTGACCAGAAGCGTTTGTCCTGCTGCACCTGCAGGATATGCAAAAGTCCATGCAGGTCGGAAATCACAGAGTCAATCCGGTATCTCTACCTCTTTTCCGGTATACAGATACCTCAGGTGAAATCCGGCCTCGGGGTCCTTAAGATCCGAGTATCCGATGCTTACGCCGTAAGCTTCCGATACATCCAGCGCTTTATCGCCTATGCCATAGACATAATGATAATGGGGATGGCCGTCTTCAATCAGTCGGGGCGTTCTGTTTTTCACCCAGTCTTCATCCTGCATAAAGTAGGCTCTTTTCTCTACACGCCTGATGGTGCTTCCCGCGGGCATTTCCTTTACCGCTTTCTTTTTTCCCCTTCCTTTGATCCTGCGGTCGCTCCATACACCGTCCTTAAGCGTTCCAATATAGGTTTCCTTGACGGATTGATCCTTTAAAACAGAAAGCCAGACCGTATCGTCCCTGCCGCCAATCACCCAGTCGACTTCATCGCGAAAAGCCTGATAAAACTCGAAGCCATTTTCTTTTTCCACAAGTTCCAAAAAGCGATCCTTCTCCATTTTTCTTCCTCCATTCACCTCAGCATCTCCCGAAACAGAGCGTTATGTTCCGGCTGCCGGCCCGGAATCTGTCGGCAGGGACTCCTCAGTCTTTTCTCCTCCCTTCTTTCCGGCTTTCGGTGATTTCCCCGGCGCTTTCTGCGGAACAGGGTTTTTTTTCGCGGCCGGGGTCTTTCCGCCGCGGGCATTTTTAGCTGCCTGCCTTTCCTGTCTTTTCTTCACAGCCTCGGTCGGCCATGTTCCTTTGGCGGTCATTTCGGCGATCCTCGCATGGCAGATCTGCCGGGTACGGTTATGGCGTTCTTCCAATTCATTTTTCCAAATCCCACAAAGCCTCGGGAGGTCGGCAGCGTAGGCCTGATCCGCTCGAATCCCGTCCATCTTCTGGTCAAAAGCGCCAGTCCGGATCATCGTACCGATATTAGCAGATGGGCAGGAGGCAACAGTGCTTAAAAACGCCTTGTCCGCGATATATTGTGCGCTTTTCCCCTGCAGAGAGTCCGGGGTCAGCGGTTGGCCGGTTTCCTTCAGTTTCTTTGCAGACATCAGGATGGCGGCGGCGACGTTCTTATCCTTTCCTCCGAGGAACAGTTGTTTTTCGGCTTCACTCAGGAGTTTCCGGGCCTTCGGGTCTTCCTGTGCCTGCGCGCTCTTGTCGAGATCGTTGTTTCTCACACGGTAACGCAGGGATTCTATAAGAGCTACGCGGTGTGCTTCAATCGCAGAACGCCTGTGCAGAAAGCCCTTGTTCTGCTCGGCTTTATAGGAAAGATACTCATTGCAGCAGGTCAACACCCTGGCGCGGGACGCCTCGATTTCCGCCTGCTTTTCGGGATCATTAAGATCCGATAAGTACTTCTGATAAGCGGCTCTCAGGTCTTTGAACTGACTGGACTGGCGCATGCCGGACGGAGTGACGCGGTCAAGCAGTGCAAGGCCTTCCTCTGCAGAACCCGCCATTCGCATCTGTTCGCTCGGTGAGAGCGCGGCGCCGGTCCTCTGATGAAGACCGTAGATGGCGACGTCGTTCAAATACCGTCCCGTTGGATTCATGCACCCGATTGCATTTTTGTAAGAGGTCAGTGCGCTGTTCATGGCCTGAAAGTTCCTGGCGCGGTCTTCCACTGTCAGCGGCGCAGACTTTCCGTCCCTGGTATTCGCGAGAATCTGTTTCCAGACTTCTTCACAGTGCTGCCTGGCCTCGGTGACGCGGTCATCATTTTTACCGGGGTCCATGTCCAGGACTCTCCGGACTTCGAAAAGGT
>CACYBV010000012.1 GCA_902772745.1 uncultured Eubacteriales bacterium | reverse complement strand
TGGAAACCCCCTTACAGCAGACGATTTCTCTGGACGCTGTAGCTTCTCAGAATAATCCCGAATCAGCCTCGGAAGCGATGCAGAAACTGATCTCTGTATTATCAGGGGAAGGCCAGACAGAAGGTCAAACGGAAGAAGACCCCGGTTTCGGCTTTACAATGTGGTATGACGAAGCCCATAAAGATGTATACCTGCTGGTATATTCCAGGGCTGAATATCAATATCAGCCTAAGATAAAAAGCGGCCGTAAAAATGCAGAATGGGTTGAGATCATAGCGGACAAGGAATTTTCACTGGTATCTAATCCGGGAACTGATCAACAGATTAAAACCGACCATGTTGTTCATGCCGAGGATTATGACAAAATACATAAGCTTGTTCAAGAAAAGGATCTTATAGAGACAGATCCCTACGACAGTAACTCTCCATATGTGACGGTCTGGATGCTGGATCTCTATACAGCTTTGGACCGGTATGATTCTGACTTTGGAAAAATCGTTTTTAATGATGAGTCGGCGCACGAAGAAATCCCTTTGGGGGGGAAGGAAAATGTCAGTACAGACATATATTTTAAATCTCCCGAGGCTATGCGATACCTGATCGAAGATGTTCTTCACCTTGTTTAATAAGTGAAATGCCTGCAGGGAGTTTGTTCCTTTTACGTTGCATTAGCGGCAACCCAGCCTAGAAGAGCGGCGTACATCCTAACAGTCATCAGAAAAAAGAATAAATCCGCCGAGCGGCTCAAAAGACAGCTGTTGAAAGACGGTGTCATTAGACGCGGCGGTGATTTATAAAAAGAAAGTGAGGAAAAACAACACATGGCAAGTAATTACAGACTGGACTATTCCGTAGACCTTGTTCTCTGCATCGATGCGACAAGCAGCATGGGCCCGGTAATCAAGATGGTCAAGCAGAACGCGCTGAATTTCTACAGGGACCTGATGGGGGTTATGGCGGAAAAGAACAAGACCTGCGCAAACCTTCGCGTCCGGGTCATCGCTTTCCGTGATTACAAGTATGACAGGGAAGATGCAATGCTTGTGACGGATTTCTTTGAACTTCCCGCTCAGGCCGGCGAGTTCGAGGCCTGTGTCAAGAGCATCGAGCCGATGGGCGGCGGAGACGATCCGGAAGACGGACTTGAGGCACTTGCATATGCCATGAAGTCAAAATGGAACCGTCAGGCCGTGAAAAAGCGTCATGTTATTGCAGTCTGGTCCGATGACGGAACCCATGAACTGGGATTCGGCAAGGAAGCGCCGAATTATCCGAACGGCATGGCGAAGAATTTTGCCGAACTGACACAGTGGTGGGGAAACCGCTCGAACCCCGGCGTCATGGACGATTCGGCGAAACGGCTGCTTCTGTTCACGCCCTCGAAGGCAAACTGGACCAATATCCAGGCCGCCTGGAATAATGTGATCCATTACGAGTCAGAGGCAGGAAACGGCCTGATTGAGCATGACTACAAACAGATTCTGAACGCAATCGTCAATTCGATCTGACAATGGAAAAACGATCAATCACAGAACAACTCAGCGATACTTTCTGCATAGCCGGTGAAGCTGTCAGCGGACACGGTGAGGATGCCTTTCTCAACCTGATTTCCGGTGACAGAGCGCTTCTAGCGGTCTTTGACGGCTGCGGCGGCCTTGGATCCAGGGAATACGCGGCGTTCGATAATCATACCGGCGCGTATATTGCATCCAGGGCTGTCTGCGGCGCATTTCACGACTGGTTCCTTGGGAGCGACCGGCTCCCGGACAATGAAGCTGAGATCCGGAAGCTCAACCAGGCGATTATGAGTGCGTATGTAAACTGCACTTCCTCCCTGAAGGAGAGATTCTCCCTGAAAGGGTCCATGGTGAGAGACTTTCCGACGACGATGGCCGCGGTTGTTATGGCTGCGGATGACGACGGCTTCCGTGCAAATGTCTTATGGGCGGGCGATTCCAGAGTATATTTCTGGGACAAAAACAGCCTGTATCAGCTTACGGCGGATGACGCCGGCAGCAAGGATGCGCTGAAAAACCTGTATGAGGATTCTCAGCTGACAAATGTCCTGTCCTCCGACGGGAATTTTATACTGCATTCGAAGACCATACATGTGAACCGTCCATCCCTGATCTTCGCGGCGACCGACGGGTGCTTCGGCTATCTTCCGACGCCGATGGATTTCGAGTACCTGCTTCTGGAATGCATTACCGAGGCGCAGAATCCGGCGGCTCTTCGCAGTCTTGTGAATGAAAGGCTGAAGGAACTGGCGGGAGATGACTATTCGCTTGCAATGGGAATCCTGTATTATGATTCCTTCAGGGCGCTCCAGAAGGACGCCGCCGTACGAAAAAGGGAACTGTATCAGCAGCAGATTCAGTACATAGAAGACCGGCGGGATGACTTTCAGCTGATGGAGAAGTACTGGGCGGTATACAGAAACCGTTACGAACGCTATCTGTAAAGGCTAAACTGAAACATGAGTGAGATAATGAACGGCTATCGTCTCCTGGCTCCGTTTCACAATGAAAATGCGGGCATGTCCAGATGGACGACGGCAGAAAAAAACAACAGGACGTATTTTTTAAAGGAATTCCTCAGTCCGGTGTATCCGATGGATGACAGTCTGCCGGATTATCTTCGTGCGCAGATTCTGCAGGATTGTGAGAATGAGGTGGTCCGGAAGATTCGGCTCTATCAGGCAATCAACAATGCTTCCGACGGGAATGCCATACGGATCGGAGAATTTTTCCGCTGCGATTCGCGCTATTATATTCAGACGGAAATGATACCGCCCGAAGTGACGGTTCCGGTGCAGAACCTGGGCCGGCTGCCGTTCCGTGAACGGGTTTTTCTGTGCGGGACGATAGCAAAGAGTATATACCGGATTCACAAAGCGGGCGTAATCCATGCGGATATCAAGGTCTCCAATATACTGGTGCACCTTTCAAGGGAGAAAAGACCTGTCGGAAAAGTCATTGATTTCGATGGAAGCTTCTTTGAATCCGATCCTCCCAGACCGGGAGAGGATGTCGGCGGAGACCAGATCTATCTGGCACCCGAAACCTGCAGGTTCCTGATGGAAGAAGATGTGCGCCTTACGCATAAACTGGACATTTTTGCGCTCGGAATCCTTTTCCATGAGTACCTGACGGGAGCGCCGCCGGAATTCAACCATGACGAATACTTTTATGCTCATGAAGCGGTTCTTGAGGGTGAAACGCTGAGGGTGGCTGACGAACTTCCGGCGGAAATCCGCAGTATTCTGTCGAAAATGCTTCAGGCGGATCCTGAGAAGCGCCCGGACCTTGATAAGGTGTTCTATGTGTTTGATATGTACGAGAACGGATTCTTAGCTCCGAAACCGGCGCCAAAGCCTGTCCCGAAACCGAATCCCGATCGTAAACCGACAATACCTCCGGGATTTCACCCGGCAGGCGATTTGTAAATCATATGGCTTTTATTCAGCACCCTGGCAAGACCGGTCCGGTTTTCCGGGTGCTGAGCAGTTTAACAGCGGATTGACAGTTTTTCAACATACGGAGGAAGGCCATGTTTTGTGAAAAATGCGGCGCGAAGCTGGAAGATGATTCATTGTTCTGCAGCAACTGCGGGACGCCGGTGCCGGATGCTGGTGATCAGAAGAAAAGGAAACCTAAAAAGATGATCTGGCTGTGGATTGTGCTCGGAATACTCCTGATTTCTGCAGGAACTGCCGCAATACTGTCATTCCCCCTGAAGGTGTCGGTTGAAGGAAAAACGGAGGGAATTACTGCGAAAGAATGCGTTTTGGACGGCGTATCCATCCTTATCAAATCGAACCAGCCGATAATTTCCGCGGAATATGTGCTGAATCCCTTGGAGGGAGAAAAGACCGGATACCTTCCCTGCAGTCTGTCCTCCGGCGTATGGAAGCGCAGCCTGTCGATCCCGGGACTTCAGGTGGAACCCGATGAAAATACGCTGGTCGTAAAAGTCAATACCTTATTCGGCAGCGAAGAGTACGAGCTGAAGGTGAACGGTGAAATCGGATACGTCAGTCCGCCGGATGAAGACGCAGTGATCGAGATCAGTGAAGGGCAGAAACTCGTGACCAACGAACTGATCCTTGTATTCAGGGAAGGTGTCACTGAGAAGGAGATCAGTAAACTGATCCGGTCCTATGACGGTGAGATTACAGGGCAGATCTATGCCATCGGGGAGTATCATGTCCGGTTTACGGGGATGGGCGAATCGTATATCAATGCGCTGAAGGAACAGCTGGAGGAGGAAGATATTATCGAGTATGTTTTCTTCAGCACGATGGAGGACACCGAGACAGACCGCTATCCGAACGACAGTGAGTATGACGATTGGGATGTAGATTCTCCGCAGGGCAACAACTGGGGGCTTGAGGCGATCGATGCACCGGGCGCCTGGAACTATGCGGACCGGCTTCAGCTGGTAAAAATTGGGGTGATGGATTCTTCGCTGCAGTATAATCACCCGGATCTCAGGATCAACGAGAACCATGTCAGCATCCAACCCTCTGATGATTTTCAGACATTGGCACAGCTTGAAGAATACTACGATAAATATGTGGCTTCCCATGTGTGTATCAACCCCAGGGACTGTACTTTTTGCGATCAGAAAGATCATGGCA
>CACYBV010000011.1 GCA_902772745.1 uncultured Eubacteriales bacterium | reverse complement strand
TCTCTTTAATCTTAACTTGACCATCTGTGGTTTCCTCCTTAGGAAATGTATTTCTTTTTATCTATTGGTAAACGGATAAATCCGTCTGTACCCTGTTTCAGAAAGGCAGCTTGAACCTGCCGCGCTTTCCCTTCATCATACCGGTCATCTGCTTCATCATCTTCCGGCTTTCGTTGAACTGCTTGACCATACGGTTCACCTGGTCCATCGTAAGGCCGGCGCCTTTCGCGATGCGGATTTTCCGCTGCGGTGTAAGCGCATCCGGATGCGAACGCTCATACGGAGTCATCGAATAAATCATCGCCTCGATTTTTTTGAGCGCTTTTTCAGACTCGTCCGGATCGGGCATATTGCCCTTCATCTTTCCGAGGCCCATGAAGCCTGTACCGGGAAGCATGTTCATGATTGCGCCGATTCCGCCCATCTTCTGCATCTGCTGCATCTGTAAGAGGTAATCGTCGTAGTCGAACTTGCCCTTCATCATTTTCTTGCTGAGCTTGTCCGCGTCCTCGTAGTCGACTTCCTGCGCCGCCTTCTCGATCAGGCTGAGCACGTCGCCCATGCCGAGAATTCTTGACGCCATGCGGTCCGGATAAAACTGTTCCAGGTCGTCCAGCTTCTCGCCGACGCCGGAATACAGGATCGGTTTTCCGGTGACCGCACGGATCGATAAAGCCGCGCCGCCTCTCGTATCGCCGTCGAGCTTTGTCAGGATCACGCCGTCGATGCCGATCTCATCGTTGAAAGATGCCGCGACATTCACTGCGTCCTGTCCGGTCATCGCATCGACCACAAGGACGGAGGCGGTCACATCGACTGCGTCTTTAATCTCCAGAAGCTCCTGCATCATGTCATCGTCGACGTGCAGGCGGCCTGCCGTATCAAGGATCACGACATTGCAGCCGTTCTGCCTCGCGTGGGAAACCGCTGCCTTCGCAATGTCCGCGGGCCTCTGCTGGTCGCCCATCGAGAATACCGGAACTCCCGCTTTCTCGCCGTTGATCTGCAGCTGCTTAATTGCCGCCGGCCGATACACGTCAAGCGCCGCGAGAAGCGGTTTCCGGCCGTTTCTCGTGAGCTTTTTCGCAAGCTTCGCCGCCATCGTCGTCTTGCCGGCGCCCTGAAGCCCGAGAAGCATGATGACCGTGATATCGCTCGCAGGCCGGAGCTTAAGTTCCGCGCCTTCGGAGCCCATCAGCGCGATCATTTCCTCGTTGACGATCTTGATGACCATCTGCGCGGGGTTCAGGCCGTTCATGATGTCTTCGCCGACCGCGCGCTCCTGCACGGAACTCACGAACTGCTTGACGACCTTGAAGCTGACATCGGCCTCAAGAAGTGCCATCCGGACCTCACGCATCGCCGCCTTGACATCGGCTTCCGTGAGTTTTCCCTTGCCCTTCAGACCGCTGAATATTCTCTGAAATTTTTCGGATAAGCTTTCAAAAGCCATATATTCACCCAATTTCTCTCATGATCTCTGCGGTAAGCCCGCGGAGCTTTTTGCTCAGATCCTCCGGGATTCCGTTCTCCGGGTCCGCGAGAATCCGGTCCATGGCTCCGACCGTCTTCCGGACTTTTTCAAACTGTTCCACCGCATGCAGCTTCTCTTCCATTTCCTGCATCGCGCGTTCGCAGCGCCTGAGCGTATCGTGGATCCCCTGGCGGGAGATCCCGTAGACTTCGGCTGCTTCCGACAGCGACATGTCGTTCATCACGACATCCTCGAAAATCTCCTGCTGCCTTGTCGTCAGAAGTTCTCCGTAAAAATCAAACAGTAAAGTCCGTTCAAAAATCGTTTCCATGAGACCACCCTCGGTATCATACACGAAAGATCCGTATCTGTCAAGTATTTTCTCTTGACAGATACGGATCTTTCTTCCCGGAAGTTCCCTCGCGGGCATTCAGAGTGATTTACTCTTCTTTCTTCTGCCTCTTCATGAGCACAAGAAGCACAGCCGCAGCGACCGCACTGATCACGGAGATGCTGATCAGAAGCGGAAGCCGCACCACCTCGCCGGTGACCGGAGGCGCGCTGTTATTGTTTTCCTCACTGGCGGCGCCTTTGATCGTCAGCTTTGTCTCCGCCCTTCCGTCGTCGAAGCGGAAGACCAGACTGTGCGTGCCGTTGTTCATATTCTCGAGAAGGACTCTCGGAAGCGTAACAATGGTGCTTCCGGCTTCGGCGCCGACATCATAGGGTTTTCCGTCGATCAGGGTGTCCTGATAATGTGAGAAGCAGGATTCGTCATCAAGGCTGCGCTTGATTACAAAACGGTAAGTCCCGCCGCTGCCTTTCACATAGGAGCCGTCGCCGCCTTCCGTAACCTCGTAAACGACCTTTTCCTGCTCTTCAGAGGATTCGGATTCTTCAGGCGAATCCGTCGGTTCTTTCTCGGTGGGTTCGGTTTCTTCGGGCTCTTCGGATTCTTCCGTCGGATCTGTCGCTGAAGATTCCGGCTCTTCAGTCTGTTCCGGTTCTTCGGTCTGCCCGGGCTCTTCCGGCGGAAGCTCTTCGGTTTCCTCCGGCTTCCCGGTTTCGGGCTCCTCTTCCGATTCGCTCTCAGGCGGGATTTCCTCTCTCGTATAAGCTGCCGTATAAGTGGCGGTTCCTTCTACCTTCACAATCTCGGGCGTCCAGCCGGAGAAGGTATAAGTGTACTGAGCATCAGATGCTTTCTCCGGTGTTTTCCCTTTGTACTCGGGCGTTTCGCCGTAAGCCGCTTCGTCTTTCTGGAGCACGGTTCTGTCTGCGTCGTCGTTTACGAATGTGATCGTATATCGGTTCACGGTCTCACGGTAATGGGCTTTGTATGAGGCAGCGCCCGTCACAGCCGGAATTCCGTCTTCGTATACCGTTCCGTCCCCGGCTTCCCAGCCGTCGAAGGTATAGGTATACTGCGCGTCTGCCGCTTTTTCCGGATTGGCATGAACCGGCGTTTCCCCGTATTCCACGATGGTTTCATCGATCTTCGTGCCGTCGTCATTAAGCCAGGTAACTGCATAGCTCTGTTTTTCGCTGGTGTAGACCGCGGTGTAAATTGCACCCGCCGTAACTTCGGTAATTTCAGGCGTCCAGCCGGAGAAAATATAGATGTACTCTTCGTCGGCTTCCCGCTCCGGATCTTCCGGAACTTCGATTCCGGAGACAGGCGTACCGTAGTCATAGGCCTTTTCTTCCCCGAGCACGGTTTTGCCGTCGTAATCGACAAAGGTCACGTTGTACTGATTTACAGTGCTGTTGTACTTCGCCGTATATACGGCATCGCCTTCCACTTTCGCGATTTCGGGATTCCAGCCTGTGAAGATATAGGTGTACTGAACGGTAGCAGTTTTCTCCGGATTTTTTCCCTTATACTCGGGGATGAGCCCGTATGCAACACTGCCGCTCTGAAGTACCGTGCCGTTTTCATCGTCGTTTACGAATGTAACCGTGTACTCGTTCAAGGTTTCCTGATAGTG
>CACYBV010000010.1 GCA_902772745.1 uncultured Eubacteriales bacterium | reverse complement strand
GGAGAAACGATCACTTCGGAGTCCGGAATATTCACGGCGGCGGCTTCGGATCTGATGCTGGAACTCAGGTTCACATTCGACTCGTCCGGGCTGTCCGGAAAATCGCTGGTAGTTTTCGAAAAACTTTTCTTTGTGGGATCCGAAGACGGTACGGCGCCGGATTGCGGCGAAGCCGTTGAAGTTTCCCGCCATGAGGACATCGGGGATGAAGAGCAGACTGTCGATTATCCCGAAATCCGGACAAATGCAGCGGACGGCAGGACGGGAGACCGGGTCGGAACCGTCGGATCGGAAGAGCGTATTACCGATACGGTTTCTTACAGGAACCTTTGTATCGGAGAAAACTATACCATTCGCGGAACCCTTCACTACAGGGAGTATTTTATCGACGCGGAAGGCATGGAACATTTTGCGGGCGACCCTGTTACAGGCGATGACGGGAAGGAAATCGTTTCATCTGTCAGTTTTACTGCGGATCGGAAAGACGGAACGGCTGACCTTGTCTATACACTCCCGACGGAACAGCTCCGCGGAACCGCTGTTGTTGTGTATGAAGACCTTGAATACAAAGGCGCCGCTGTCTGCAGTCATGCGGATATCAGCGATGAAAACCAGCGGGTTGATTACCCGGATGTGAGGACGCTTGCGGAAGATGCGGGGACCGGGGACCATGTCGGATCAGAAGGAGCCCTTGCTGTCATTGATACGGTAAAGCTTGAAAACCTTACCGTCGGAATGGATTACCGGGTATCGGGCGTTGTTATGGACAGGGAGACCGGGAAACCGCTTACCGACAGGGAAGGAAAAGAGATCACGGCAGAATCGGATACCTTTACGGCTTCGGCTCCAGAGATGCAGATCAGACTGAGGTTTGCCGCGGATGCGGAAACTGCAGGGAAGAGGCTTGTGGTCTTTGAAAGCCTTCTGCATAATGGAACGGAGGTGTCATGCCATCGTGACATCGATGACGGGGAGCAGTCCGTTTATGTACCGAAGATTGCGACGTCAGCAGCCGCGGATGAAACCGGGGACCATGTGGCGAAGGGTCAGAAGAATCTCACGATCACAGATACCGTGCATTATGACAATCTGCTTCCGGGAAGGACTTATATTATGCGCGGAAAGATTGCCGATCAGGCAAACGGGAAGCCGGTCCTTCTTCACGGGAAGGAAATCACCGCGGAAAAACGATTCACACCCGAACAGCCTTCAGGGGATGTGGAGATGGTCTTCTCATTCGATGCTTCGGCGCTTCCGGGCACAGCGCTTGTCGCATTTGAAACCTGCTTTTATGTGAAAGCCGCTGCAAACGGAGAAGATGGCGGTACGACCGGCGAATATAAGCCGCAGGAAGAGGAAATCGCCATTGCCTGTCATGAGGATGCGGAAGATGAGGCGCAGACGGTATACATCCCGGAAATACGTACACATCTCATGGATGCCGCTACCGGGACGGATCATTCGTACAGAGCGGAAGAAACGGTACTTCAGGATGAAGTGACCTATACCAACCTCCTTCCCGGAAAAGAGTATGTGATGAAAGGAAAACTGATGAACCGGACAAGCGGGGAGCCGCTTTCGGACCGGGACGGGAACGGGATCACGGCCGAGACGAAATTCCTGGCGGAAAAGCCGGAGGGCTCGGTCCTTGTAACCTTCCGGTTTGACGGATCTTATACGGCATCTGAGCCTGTCGTAGCATTCGAATCCTGTGAATACAGGGGAATCGAGGTTGCTGTCCACGCGGACCTTACGGATGAGGAGCAGACCGGATATCTGCCGGAAATCAGTACGGCTGCGGCGGCAGCGGACACCGGCGACCGTATCACGGCCGCTTCGAAAGAAGTCACGATCGTCGATACTGTCGATTACCGGGGGCTGAAGCCGGAGACAAAATATGTCGTGAAGGGAACCCTGATGGACCGGGATTCCGGGAAAGAGATTTCCGATGACAGAGGAAAGCCGGTCTCGGCGGAGCAGACCTTTGTGACCGGAAAGGCGGAAGAGGGCAGCGCCGGCGTCAGCGGAAGTGTTTCGATGAGGTTCACTTTTGACGGCTCCCTCCTTGCCGGATCGACCGCGGTTGCCTTTGAACGCCTGTACCATGGCGGGAAGGAAGCCGCGGCCCATACGGATATCAAAGACGAAATGCAGAGCGTCCGCTTCCCGGATGCTTATACAACCGCCAGGGACGCCGCGACGGGCAGTCATACCGTGCATTATGATGAAGACGTGAGCATTGAAGATCTCCTCCAGTATGAAAATCTTCTTCCCGGCGAGGAATACACGGTCACAGGATCCCTGATGCTGAAGGAACTGCCGGAAGACGGCAAAACCGCCGCATATCCGGAACCGCTTTTGAATGAGCGGGGTGAAGCCGTCACGGTTACGATGAAATTTACGCCGGAGGAGCCGGACGGAATGGTTTCGGTGCTTTTCGAGGGGATCAATACGGCTTCCCTTGCCGGAAATGCCCTTGTAGTCTTCGAAAAGGTCGATTTTAAGGGCGTAACCGTCATCAGCCATAAAAATCCCGACGACGAGGCGCAGACCGTTTTCTGCCCCGAAATCCGCACACAGGCGCATGGCGGAAAAGACGGCTCCGACGGAGTGGGGCTTTCGGAGCAGGCGGTGATCACGGATACGGTTTTTTACCGGGGACTGATGCCCGGGGAGAGCTGCGAGATCCGGGGAAGTGTCCGGAAAGTTTCGGATCCGGAGACTGCCGTCGCGGAAGGTTCCTGGGAATTTATACCTGAAAACAGTTCCGGGGATTTGACGGTGGAATTCTCACTGGACACCTGTGCACTCTCCGGAGAGAAACTCGTCGTATTTGAGCGCCTGTATGACAGGAACGGAAATCTCCTTGCCGTACATGAGAACCCGGAAGACACGAAGCAGATCGTATATGTCGAAGAAAAGGAGCCGGAAACCGAACCGGAATCGGCGTCGGAGCCGGAACCGGTGCCGGTCGTTACCGGCGAATTGATCCCGCTGCCGAGACTTATGTTGCTCCTGATGATTTCCGGAATCGGCGCGGCGGCTGTGCTTTTCGCGGTCTTCAGAATGAAGAGGAAAACCAAAGGGAAAGAATAACAAGAATTCATGCCCGGTATTATCGTCCGGAATGGCCGGTCCCGGCCATTCCGGACTCAATGGAAGTATATAAAGCCGGCCAGGGGCATCCATATCAATTTCTCATAATATCCTATTGTCTCCGTGTTCGGATCATGATATACTTTCGGCAGAAAAGGACCTCATTAAGCGGAAGAGAGGTCCGAAACGACCGTGCATTCTTTCCGCAAAAACAGATCAGGAGGACAGAACATGAACAGCATCAGAATGAACCAGCTCGGGTTTGCCGAATCCCTTTGGAAACGCTTTGTGACAACCTCTCCGGAACCGATCACGATCACGGACAGCGAAGGCAATGAAATCCGCAGGATTGAGCATCTGCATTTCTGCTTCGATCCCTCATCCGGCGACCGGACGGCGAAGATTACGGCAGAGGACCTTCCCGCAGGCGATTATCGGATTGTCCAGGGAGACTGCAGCATTGATTTCTCTGTGCAGAAAACTCCTTACCATGAGCTTCTGAACGCGCTTGTCAAGGGCATGTATTTCCAGCGCTGCGGCTGCGAGCTTCCGGAAAAATACGCCGGAAAATACATGCACGCGGCCTGCCATACGGGTCCGCAGCGGCTGTATACCGATCCCGATGTGATCATCGAGGCGCACGGCGGCTGGCATGATGCCGGCGATTTCGGAAAATACATCGCACCTGGTGCGGTTGCGGTCGCGCACATGCTTTATGCATACCGCCTTTTCCCGGAAGTCTTCACCGACGAGCTGAATATCCCGGAGAGCGGCAACGGTGTCCCGGACATCTTAAACGAATGTGCCTATGAACTTCGCTGGATGCTGAAAATGCAGCGGGAGGACGGCGCGCTTTACCACAAGCTCACCAAGAAGGGCTTTGCGGACTTCATCATGCCCGAAGACGACCACGGCCAGGAGTACCTGATGCCTGTGGCGCACTGTGCGACCGGCGCGCATGCAGGTGCCTGTGCGCTGGCGTACCGGCTGTACAGGCCCTATGACACAGAATTTGCCGAAACGCTTCTTGAAAGTGCCAGGAAGGCCTATACCTGGCTTCAGGAAAACGAAGAAAGCTTCGAAGGCTGGCGGAACCCTTCGGATGTC
>CACYBV010000009.1 GCA_902772745.1 uncultured Eubacteriales bacterium | reverse complement strand
TTCCTTCTGAGCCTGATGAGCCAATACACACCGCTCCGGGCGATCGAAAAATACCCGGAGCTGAACCGCCGCCTCACAAAGCGCGAGTACAACCGGGCTGTGGACTGCGCCTTGTCGCTCGGCTTTACGGACGCCCTGATCCAGGAGGGAAAAGCGGCGGAAGAGAGCTTTATTCCTGCATTTGACTGCGAAGGCGTGGAGAAAGATTCCGGGGAGTCTGAAAAAAATAATATATAAAAAAAGGCGGATTGTCCATCCGAAACATATGGCAGTCCGATGCGCAGGTTTTTGCCGATGAAGAAAAGCGCAAGGCCGGAATGCCGATATTGCCCAATGTCCTGCCCGCCTTCCGGATGGCATTCTACGTGATCATTTCCGCCGATCCAGAAACAGACGTTCAGAACTACATGAAATCCTGGGGAGAAGGAAAAAGAAGAGTTCTGTACTCCATGCATATAAAAAACCGGAAGAGAAGCAAAACCTCTTCCGATTTTTCTGTTATAAACTGTTTTTATCTCTTTCCGACGTACCTCGACGCGCCGAGTCCGAGGATCATCACAAACAGCGGTTCCAGAAACAGCAGTCCCAGAAAATACGGGAACCCGTGTCCGTAAGCTCTGGACACTTTATAGGTTTCGATGATTGTGATCAGGCTGACGAGTGCTGAAAAGATTTTGCCGAAAACCTGACAGATACCGGAATCCGTATACTGTAAAAGGACAGCTGATCCGACCATGAGCACGGCCATGACGAAGAATGCGGACCGGGACCAGGTGATTTTGAACAGGGTATAATAATTATAGACCGGGATCAGGGATTTCCAGCCGCCTTCACCGGCTTTCTTAAAAAGCATCCACTGTGCAATGATCTGCAGGAGATAAAACAGAACCGTAAAGGCAAGAAGCCAGATCCCCGCACTGAATAACCAGATAAAAAAGTCATTCATGGAAAAACTCCTTTCGCCGGAAGAAAATCTTCCGATTTTTGGGAATCGTATCATATCGGATCGGAAAAGTAAAGCAAAAGATCCTTGCAGGGTGTGAGGTTTTAACTGTTCCTATTGACAAATTGACAGGCGGAGGCAAAAATTTCCATAAAACAGCCCGGGCTGCGTGTATAGCGCAGATACCCGGAAAAGAACGGATTTCTGTTCGCATTCCGAACACGGGAGAGAAAAATGAAACAGATCACACTGAAAATCAGTCCGACCGGAATGATTGAAGCTGAAACACACGGATTAAAGGGCAAAAGCTGCCTCTCCATGATCGCTGTACTTGAACAGCTGACCCGGTCCAGAACCACAGATTCGGATTTTACGCCGGAATTTCTGGAACGGGAAGAAAATCTCACGGAAGTTACGGAGAATGAGGTACGGATATGAGCCGTGAGACGATGCCCGGAAACGGATATCCTGCACCGGAAAGGAAAAAGCATTATTTTCCGCCGCTCCTTCTGTGCCTGATTCCCTTTTTTGGTTTTTTCGGTCTGCTGTATATGAGACAGCGCAGCGGAAGAAAGATTTATACGAAATTCGGCAGGATTTACGGAGCGCTGCAGGTTCTGCTGTCGGTCCTTTATGTGGCCGTCTATATCACGCTGATTCAGGTGCTGGGCTCATTCAGCCCGGTTCGCTCCAGATATTCCGGCCTGGGTGCAGGATTGCTTTGCCCGCTTGTTGTCGCTTTATCGGCGTCTCTTACCACTGCGACAGCGGGAACACTTCTGAGTTTTACCGAAACTGAAACGGACCTTCCTGCCGTACCGACAGTTTTCAACGATTCGGATCTTCTCGTGAAAACGCTTACAGACCACGGTCTTCATGTCGATCGGATTTCTGAAAATGAGTTTACGGTCGCGACGGAAGCCGGCATTCTGCGCTGTTTCAGAGAAAATGCCGGAGAGGCCTTCCGTGTTGAAGCCAAAAACGTCCGGGATATCGCGGCACTCATATCCGATCTGGATGAACTGGAAAACGAATACGGAAGGAATGTACAGAAATTTACCTATGATCATATCCTGTCCGGGCTTGCCGAACATGGGATGTCGCTGGATTCCGAAGAAATTCTGGAGGATGATTCCATCCTTCTGACATTAAATGTCTATTAAAGATTTTTTTGTTGACTTTTCCGGCTCGTTGTGATATCCTATTTGAGCGGCTTATGGAGAGGTATCGAAGTGGTCATAACGAGGCGGTCTTGAAAACCGTTTGCCGGAGACGGCACATGGGTTCGAATCCCATCCTC
>CACYBV010000008.1 GCA_902772745.1 uncultured Eubacteriales bacterium | reverse complement strand
GATATATACAGAGGAACTATATGAAAAACATTTTCAAATCCGCAGCCGCACTCCTCTTATTCGCCCTGCTCTCCCTGGGGCTTTCCTCAAGAACTTTTGCAGCCGATCCCGCAGGCGAGCGCCTGAACCTCCGGGAGGGTACGATTGCAAACGGCATCAGTCTTCGCGGCGTATCCCTTACGGGTGCGCTTCCCGGAGAAACCAAGGCGGAAATCTGTAAGCCGATGGAAACCCTGATGAACTGCGAAGTCCGGATGGTCTCCGATAAAAAGCCTGACCACATCTGGGGAACGACGGTTCCGGACCTCGGTATCCGCTGGGACAGGGATACAATCGAAAACACAATCAATGCCTCGGTAATCCCCCACGGCCGTCTCATCGAGCGCTATAAATTCGCAGCTGACCGCAGAGCGAATCCTGTGGACCTGGATTACGGAATCGAGATCGACGAAAGCCGCATCCTGAACACTTTCACGGAACAGCTTGCCGGCTGGAACTGTGCGCCGGTCGAAGCCGATTTCACCGCCCGTGTCGGCACCGTGACGGACTGGAGCCAGACGGGCGCTTCCCGGGAAGTCATCGTCACCCCCGGCGCCAACGGCTATTCTTACGATTTTACAAACTGTGTCCACGAAATGGCTGAAAACATTAAAGCTTTAAATATCGAAGACACTGATGTGATCGTCCTGAAACCTGACGTGACTGAGATTGAGCCTTATATGACGACGGAACGCGCAGAATCCATGTCGGTCATCGGATACTGTACGACCGAGTATTCAAGGCCGGAAACCGATTTGCTGAAGAACCGCGAAACCAACCTGATCGTAGGTATTTCTCGTCTCGACGGGAAGAAATTCGACGTCGGCGCGCGTATTTCCGCCCTGGAAATCTACGGAGATGTCGAAGACCCCGCAAACGGATATGCGAGCGCCGGAACCTACACACAGGCCGGTCACGGAACCGATATGGGCGGCGGTCTCTGCCAGGTTACGACTACCCTCTACAATGCGGTGCTGGAGGCTGAACTCAATGTCTATTACCGGCATCGGCATACTTATATGATCAGTTATGTGCCGCCCGGACTTGATGCCATGGTTTATCCCCAGGGCGGAGCCGATTTCATTTTTGACAATGACTCCTCGGATGTCATCAAGCTGGAAGGCGCGGTCGACCTTCAGAATCAGTGGATTCACATCTGGATCCTCGGCCATGAAGATCACGGTCCCGGACACCGGGTAGAGTATCAGTCTGTCGTGGAAGGCATCAACAAGGCCGAAGTCACTTGTATCGATGACCCTTCTCTCCCGCTGGGCTGGCCCGAACACGGCCAGAGAAAGTTCTATGCGGAAGCGGATGCCCAGCACGGAGTAAATGCCCATGTCATCAAACGGGTTTATGAAGATGATGTGCTGGTCGAAGAAACCAATATACATGGTACGGATATTTATAAAGCAATGCCTGGAATCGTCCATGTCGCACCGGATGTCACTGTAGATACCATTATCATCGACAGCCTGAAGGATTACTATACCACCCTCGAAACTACCTTTATCGACGGAAGCACCAGCATCGGCAGCAACCCTGTGTTCTGGTCCGTCGAGCAGCGCGACGCATTTGACGCGCGGATGACCGAGCTTCTGGCGGCCAAAGGCTATGTCTGGCCGCGGCGCGGCAACTGGCATTATAATGAAGGCGAAGATGTCACCGAAGCGCCCGAAACCGAAGCGCCCGAAGATGATGAGGACGAAACCAGGAAAGACGACGGCAAGACGGACGGCGGTAAAAAAGACGATGGCGGGAAGCACGAGGAGCCGGCGTCCGAAGCGCCTGCCGAAGAAGCCCCGGAAGAATAGAAGATACAGGCAGCTGACATCGCTTCTCCACTTTGCGGGTCGAAAAACAGGCCTGACAGGGATTTCCTTTCCTGTCAGGCCTGTTCGATATTTATGCTGCAGAAAGTGACACCCGGAAACAGTCGCGTCTCTGTCCTGACAGGAGGAACCTGTCCCCATTATCGGACTGATATCAGGAATCTGTCCCCGTCTGTCAGTTATCTCCTGTAGATATTGTATCCGTCGGCGCTGTAGATTTTCTCAAACTTGCCGTCTCCGAGAAGCACGTCCAGATCTTCCCGTTTTGTCAGTACATATTTTCCGCCGATCTTTTCGAAATCTTCCGTATTCAGCCGGACAGCGAACACATCCCGTGCTGCGCCGGGTTCGAATTCCGTCTCCTCAGCCGTGAGCATCAGATTAATATGCGCATAGCGGTTATAGACTTCCAGGTATTTTCCTTCCGGATCGATGGACTCCCAGCGTTCAAGATCGGGGTAGATGTTGACGCTTGTGATTGTCGGAGCGCCGAACATGATCGGAAAGCTTGCCATAAAGATACTGCCTTCTTCCGCGCTCCCGCCCGACTCTACGGCCCACTTGCCTTCCGGATCCTCCGCAGCAATCCTTTGGATCTCCTGTCCGAGCTCCAGCTCATAAACATTCGAGAGACCGCGCGATACGGGGTTTACGGTTCCGCCGGCAAAAAACATGACAGCTGCGGCGAGGAGCACCATCGATAGTTCTCTCCTGCTGCGTTTTCCGCTGTCCGGGGAAAGGCCCGAAAGGAAGCTCAGGTACAGCATTCCGCCGGCAGAGAAAACCGGGATGAGGATGCATAGAAGCGTCCATTTCGCACTGATTCCTTCCGTCCACTGCCCTTTAGAGGTCAGCACGGAAATCCAGCCCGCAAACAGCAGAAAAAGCCCGCCCGAAAGAAGCAGCGCCTCTTTCTTCGTAAATGTCTCCTTCCGAAGCTGTGAAACCGTATACAGAAGAAGCACCAGATCCGCAAAGCCGATCACCTGCACAACCCTGTAGGAAGAAAACTTGCCGAGGAACAAAAGCTTCGAGACCGGGAATCCGGCCGGAACAAACAGCAGGAAAAAGATCACCGCGAGAAGAATGTCCATCGCAAGGCACAGAAAATCCGCCTTTTTCCTTCGGATCATCAGTACCAGGGACAGCAGGAATCCGAGGGGTGCGAGGCTGAACACATGCGCGCGGTCGCAGATCACCGCCTCCGCCCGGAGCGAAGAAATGGTGTCGAGTCCGTAATTGTAATACAGCGACAGCGTTTCGGGCATCACCCTTCCGGGCTCCGATTTCCCGGGGTATTCCGTCTCGGAGATCAGCTGCAGGGTACCGCCGGATTTTTTCAGGATATAGAATACGCCTGCTCCCATCAGAAGGGCAGCACCCGCAAGAAACAGCCAGGGAGCGGGCTTTTTCAGTTTCTCCCGGTCTTTTTTCAGGATCCACAGAAAAAGCACGAGGAAACAGTATCCGAGCGGAATCTGCCAGGCCGGATAAGTTGTAAAGATATAGCCGCCGCCGAGGATTGTGATGCCGAGCGCCGAAAGCATCCGGATCCAAACTTTGTCCTTTGTAAACAGCTGATGCAGGAGAATGATGAAAAGCTGGCCGTACACGAGCATCTCGACAAGCCCGTTTATGGCAAACCACCACTGCACCACCGGCGACAGTGTGAGCATCAGCGTGTAAACTGCCGAGATCTTTTTGTCCCGGTCCGTAATCAGAAGCCCGAATTCATAGGACACCAGCGAGAGCGCGAGAAGCCGTCCGCACCACCAGAAGGAGTAGCCGTATTCCGCGGGAAGCATCAGGAATCCCCAGTGGAAAGGCCGGAAAAGCACCGCGATATCCCGCACCGGAGCACCATACTCCAGAAACACGTCTGTGGTGCTTCCGCGGACAATCTCCGAGAAATAAGAGAAGGGCGCCGCACCCTGATACTGCGAAAGCATGATCGGTGAAAGCACCGACCATTCATCCGTGCGGACTGCGCGCACGGTTCCAAGAAGCACGCCGGGAACATCCACATCCCCTTTCAGCATCTGCCGGAACATCCCGAGAGACGATCCATGCAGCTTCAGCGTTACGAGAAGGCAGAAAAGGATGATGGCCAAAGGATACCGGTATTCTTCCAGGAAGGAGAAGACTTTCCGGCCGAAAGCATGGAGAAACAGGTCCAGGACCGCGCCGAAAAGAAAAGAGCCGATAAGGAAAACGGCAAAATGCCGCTTCAGTACATCCAGTGCATGCTCCGGCACCGGTTTCAGATTCCCCGGCGTCAGGTACTTCAGGTTCGTCATGAGAAGAAGGGCGGCAAGCACTGCCGCCCCCGCAAAGGCCGATTCGAAGATCCTGAGCAGAAGTTCACGTCCCCTTACTTTTTCCCGGAAATTCTTCATTTGATGCATTCCACTCCTTACCACGGAATCTCTCTGCCCTTCGCGTCCCGAAGGAGAAGGTTACGCTCGTCTTCGCGGGTTTTGTCCGCGTCATTGTCAAAATACCGGTCTCTTGTGAAATATACATAGGCGCTCTTTGCCGCAAGTTCCGGCGGATACTCACCCGTCAGGGGATCAAACAGCCGGAAAGTGAAGCCGCGCTCGATGAGGCCGTTTTTCGTGATCGTGAGGATGTTGTGAAGCGCCGCCTTGGCCATATTGTGTCCGAAGCCTCTCGTCTTTGGGGACAGGCTGATCGAAGAATCCCGGGAGCTCAGGAAACAGATCCGCTTCTTCCCGCACATGTAGTAGAAACAGCTGTCCAGTTTGTCGAGGGGTTCGCAGACGTTTTTCCGGAAGCTCTCCTCTCCCGCTTCCGAAGACAGGCCTTCGCCGACCGCCTTATCGTCGCCTTCGGCCGTATAGTCCGTCGTATCGATGAAATATTCGATGTTGATGCCGGTCTCCGTCGTGATCTCAAATCCGTTTTCCCGGAACAGTTTTGCGAGTGCCTTTGCGAAATCGCTTTCAAGTGATGTAAAATATACTTTATTCATGCCGCGCCTCCTTCAGAACGATAACTCGCGTCCGAGATAGTCCGTAAGCACCAGCCGGTCCTCGTCGAGCCGGTCCTCGAGCATCTGGCGTACCGCTTCCTTCGCCGAGTCCGCCGGATCCACGATCGCAGTCTTTGCGAGGCTTCCGTCCGGGAACTGGTGCTTCATCCAGCCGGGCTGATACAGGCGGAAGGTGAAGCCTTCCGGCCGCAGCGTGTTGTAGATCATCCGGACGCCGAGGTTCAGCGCGGTCTTGGACATCCCGTAGCGGAAAGATCCGGTCCGGCGCATCAGGCGGACGGAGGAAATCTCCGAAGACGTGAAGAACAGACGCTTCATTTCACCCTTCCGAAGAAGCGGCAGAAAGGTATCGACAAGCATCGGCGCCGCGTAGGAATTCGTCATGAAGAAAGCGGCCATCAGTTCCGGATCGAAGCCGCGGTTTCCGTCGATCACATCCGACGGCTTCTCTGTCCGCATCCCCATGAGCGCCGCGTTCGAGACGAGAAGCTCAAGCTTCCCGGAAATCTTTTCGATTTCCGCCGCCGCAGCCTTCATGTGTTCCGGATTCTTCACATCCAGTTCGACAATGTACAGTTCCGGATAATCCTTCTGCAGATCCTCCAGCAAAGTATACTCGCTGTTGAATTTGCCTGCGAAAACCCGGAAGCCTTCCCCGAGAAGTCTTTTCGCGATAGCGAATCCGAGCCCCCGGTCCGCGCCGGTAACAAGCGCAGTTTTCAAGTCACTCATGCTGTCCCTTCTTTCTGTCAGTTTCCTCCTGACGGGTATATTATTTCTGTCATCCCGGGCCAGCCGGCAGATCCCCGCCGCTTTGTCAGCCGCGGGCAGGATGTTCCGGCGCGCTTCGTTCGCCGCGTATGACAATTTTACAGAGCCCGCTCTGCCGTCGCTTCCGAGCGCCGCCGCATCTGCTCCTGTTCCCTTTTCCCGACAAGCGCCATATCCTCGTGGAAATAGTCGAGATAGGACATATTCGGGTTGTAATAGGGATCATAGTAATCCACGAGAATCTTCCACTTGTCGCTGATCCTTGATGCTTCTCAAAAAAAAAAAAAAAACTTCGCCGGCGTATTCTCGGAGCCGCGGGATTTCGACTCATAATGGTAAAGCTGCGCTTCCGCGTCATAAACGATGAGATACCCGGCCGCACGGACCTTGAGGCAGAAATCGACATCGTTGAAGGCGACTTCAAAGCTCTCGTCCAGTCCTCCGACCTCATCATAGACGCTGCGCTTCACCATCAGGCAGGCTGCCGTCACCGCAGATACGTCATGAGTTGTGATCGAGCGGCACATATATCCCGGTTTACCCGCCGGTAAGCCCTTGAACATATGATCCGCAAGCCCCCCGGCACCTGTGAGGACGCCCGCATGCTGAACGGTATTGTCCGCATAGAGAAGGCGTGCGCCGACCATTCCGACATCCCCGCGCTCCAGGTACCAGATCATGTTTTCGAAAAGATCCGGGCTGATGACTTCGGTGTCGTTATTGAGAAGGAGAATCATTTCACCGTGCGACTCCGAAACGCCGTAATTGTTGATTTTCGAGTAATTGAAGCCGCCCCGGTACCGGAGGAGAACGATGTTTTTATACTGTTTCTGTACCGTCTCGTAATAATCGAAGGTCTCCTTTTCCGTGCTGTTGTTCTCGACAATGACAATCTCAATATTCTTGTAGCTGCATCTGTTCTCTAGAGATTCAATGCAGGGGCGGAGGAAGTCGATATGGTCCTTGTTGGGAATGATCACTGAAACCAGCGGATTCGAGCTGATCGAAAGTTTTGTGCTGTACCAGCCAGCGATCGCGGATTTTTCCGCCGTAGCTCTGAGTCCCCGCCGGATGAAGGCTTCATTCAGCGCCTGCGCTCCCGCATCCTGCGCATAGTCTTTCTTTTCGCCTTTTTTCGCGGTCGATGTCGCAGCGCTGCGCCAGTGATAGAGGACCTTCCGTACATGTTCGATCCGTTTTGTTTTCTCCAAAGCCCGAAGCACAAGGTCATAGTCCTGTGCGCCGTCGAATTCTTTTCGGAAGCCCTGAAGTTCCTGCATCAGGGGCCTTCTCAGCATCAGCATGTGGCAGATATAATTGTTGTGATACAGCATGTCCGGATTATAATCCGGCTTGAAATTGGGATAGTAGTAATAATCCGTCAGATCCCGCATTTTGTCCTCGTCGCAGTAGAGGATGTCGGTGTCAGGCTTCTCGTTCAGCAGTTTCACATACTCATAAAGCGCGTCCGGCTCGATCGTATCGTCGTGGTCGAGCATGGCAGTAAAATCGCCCTGCGCCATCGAAAGCGCCGCGTTGGTGTTTTCGGAAATCCCGCGGTTTTCCGTGAGATTCCGCACCCTGATCCGAGAATCCAGCGCCGCGTATTCGGAAAGAACCGCAGAGACTGTTTTGTCCGACGGGTCCGCATTCACGATGCAGAGCTCCCAGTTTCTATAAGACTGCTTCATCACGGAGCTCAGCATTTCCCTAAGGTACCGCTCTCTCGTGCGGTAAACCGGTGTCAGGATACTGATCAGCGGCTCATACGGAAAATGTGCCCGGTTCTCAAGCGCAAGCTCCGTCGGCGTGATCCGTACATGATGGAACCAGTAGGTATAGGTATGATAATCGCGCCGAAGGTAATGATCCACTTTCCGCCGAAGCTGCAGAAGGTCCGCGCGGAACTTCTTGTAGCGGCGGATCGCGGGGATCAGCGGAACGGACATCTTCTTCTCGATCCGGTCCAGCACCTTCTCCCCGTCGCGCTCTTCGACGACAATGCGGTACATGCGCTTTTTCACATCCGGAATCCTGAGAAAATACCCGTAATCATACTTCGTCGGATCGCCGTGATAGGCGTAGCCGACATCCGGGCGTCTGCCGCGGGTCACCTCTGCCGGGACTTCCCTGTTTCCGAGAAACACATGGAATTCTGTCGGATAATCCGCCGTCTCGCCGGAGGTCCAGCCTACAAGGTTCAGGCAGTTGTCTTTTTCAAAAAACTCGTCAATAAAAAAATACATGGGTTCTTATGTGCTCCATACTGTGGAAAGTGATGGGGTTCCTCCGCCTGCTGACGCCGGTCGGAACGGCACAGCCGGGTCTCGTTCAGGCATCTTAATTGCCGCTGCTCAGGAAAAATAGGGATCCGAAGATAAAAACCGGTCCAGCCGAAGCGGCAGGCGGTGATAATTCTCTCCGAGGAAATCCCCGAGAAGCGCGGAAAGCATCCGTACGGGAACCGCCGGAAGCGTCCAGAAGGCACCGGATTTCAGCGCGCGCTTCATGGAGCGTCTCGCGTGTTTCGTGAAACCCGCATCCATCTTCAGCGCCGTATTTTTCCAGCTGAGCCCGAAGGAAGTATAGTACAGCTTCAGCGCCGCTCCGAAACGGAACGCTTCCCGGAAACAGCGCACAAAGGAAAGTCCCGGTGAGAAATCCACCGCCGCATCCGCAATCTTCGCGATTTTCTTTCCGTCATAGAGAAGATGCGCATTCATTTCATATTCCGGGCGCGCAAGTCCCTTCGGCTCTAAAAAATACGCTTTCACATCCGATACGCGCAGCATACAGGCCGTCATCGGCATCATGAAAACTTCCGGCCCGAGCTCGTAAAAATCCCGAAGCCCGAAGCTCTCCTTCTCTGTCAGCCACTCTTCGTCCATGATTTTATTGAGGCTCCTTGCGGACTTCTTTGCGTACATGCAGGCATAGACCGCGGACAGGCCGGGGTCGTCCCGAAGCCGCCTGAGAAGCCTCTCGGAAAAATCCGAAGAGGTCGGAACCGCCCGGCTGTCGAGAACCAGAAGGAACTCCGCACTGCAGGAGCGGATGGCCGCTGTAAGCAGAGTTCCCGGGCCGCCTTCCGCATATGTCTTCACCGAAATCGGAGGCGCCGACTGGTTCGCCAAACAATCTGAAAGCGCCTCCGGCAGCCCTTCTTTCTGCAGGTTCAATACCGCTGCTTCATAAGTATATGACATGGTTTTCTCCGCCTTTACGCCTTTTCATGCACACAGCTGTGACATTCATGATTACCTTCTCTTTACCGTTTCAGTCCCATAAGATCCCGCTCAAATTCCTGCTTTTCCTTCTGCCTCAGGCTGGACAGGATAATCCCGGAGAAAAAGCAGATCAGCCCCGCGAGGAACACAAATCCGCAGACAATCAGTGTCGGGAATCTCGGGACCATGCCGGTTTTCGCGAATTCGATAAAAACCGGAAGCGCGAAGCCGACAGCGAGTGCGAACAGCGCTGCGGCAATGATGCCGAAGAACCCGAAGGGATGATAATTCTTGTAAAGCCGCAGAATCGTCCGGAGCACCTTGAAGCCGTCGCTGTAGGTGTTCAGCTTGGACACGCTGCCTTCCGCCCGGTCGCGGTAATCCACGACGATGTTTTCGACCTGCATGTTCTTGTCGATCGCGTGAATGCTCATCTCCGTCTCGATCTCAAAGCCCTTCGAAAGCACCGGGAAAGTCTTGATGAACCGATAGCTGAAAGCCCGGTATCCGGTCATAATGTCCTTGATTTCGCCGTGGAACAGGAGGTTGATGAGAAAACGAACCATCGAATTCCCAAGGTTGTGGAAAGGCCGTTTGTTTTCCGTGAAATATGTCGAGGAAAGCCGGTCCCCGACCACCATGTCGGCGTTGTGCGAGAGCACCCGTTCCACCATCTGCGGCGCGTATTCCGCGGGATAGGTGTCGTCGCCGTCGGTGATGATATAGCATTCGGCCTCGATCTCATAGAACATCCGCCGCATGACATTGCCCTTGCCCTGCAGGTATTCATGCCGCACAACCGCCCCGGCGCCTTCGGCGATCTCCGCCGTCCGGTCCGTGGAATTGTTGTCGTAAACATAGATCACCGCATCGGGAAGCACCGCGTGAAAATCCTTCACAACCTTCTCAATGCTGGCTTCTTCATTATAGCAGGGAATCAAAACCGCGATTCTGTCCATATCTCAAACCTCTGTCAGACTTCTTTTTCCGTCTGCTGCATACCTGTTTTCTTTTTCCGGATTTTTCCGGAAATCCATGTCTTCAGTACCGCTGCGGCCATCCCGGTCATGAGAAGGTCCGCCGTCATATAAAAGGGAACCCCCTGTCCGCCGTAGAACCACCACTGCTCCACCGGGCGCTCCGCCATAAACACACAGAACCAGGAAACGGCAAAATGAAGAACCGTTGCTGTCAGAAAGAGTCCGGAGGAAATCAGAAGTGCTGAAACTGCTGCTTCCTTCTTTTTCTTTACAGCTTCCATTATCCTGAATACAAGCAGAAAAAGGAAAGCTGCCTTTCCCGCAAAAAACAGCGGTGCGGCAATCAGGCGGTAAAACCGGCTGATAAAATTGTTTATCCTGATCATCCTGAGTCCCATGACACGCGCAGGATCATCCCCGATATACTCGTCCGGGTAAATCGCAAAGGTTCCGGTCATGGCCTCCACGCTTCGGATATTGTAAATCCCTCCGTTGCTTTCCGCAGGGAATTCCATAGACTGTTCCGCCCGGTAAAGGACATTGGAAAGCATGCTTTCCAGTGTCAGTTTCGGAATTTCCCCCGCGTTGTCCCGGGTAATCCCCCGGCTCGAAAAAGATAGAAACAGGGCTTTCCGCTTTTTTATACGTCCGGAATCAAAGGCTTCCTTCAGTTCCGAATATGCTTTTGTCCAGAATTCTTCCGCGCTGACAGCGTTTTCATAAATACCTGCGTACATCGCGCCTTCGCGAAGCGCCCAGACATAAAAATCCCCGTTGCACTGTCCGTCCTGCTTCCACTCACCGGCGTATTTTTCATAGCCTCTTAAAAGCTCTGCGGAAACGGAACTGAGCGTTTTGCTCTCCCGAATCAGCATTTCGTACTTTTTTCTGGAGACCCAGACGGTCCGTTCATCAGCATCGTCTTCGGGACATTCCGCAGACATAAAGAGACCGGTGACCTTTTTAAAAGAGCCGTTTGTCCGGTCATTTCTGGTATAAACGCCATAAGTCTTATAGTTTATCAGTGAAACCGTGTTATTTCCCACAGTCAGAAGGATCCATGGAATCAGTAGAAGCGCTGCCGCCCGGATTATTGCCCGTTTATTCTCCCTGTCCCGAAGGATCAGGCGGATCAGCGTAAGCACAGCTGCCGCAATCGGAAAAGGCAGAAGCCAGATCCCGTCTTCTCTCAGGTTCATTACAAACCACAGATCAAAGCCCAGAACCAGGCTGGTCAGAACGGGCAGTACTTTTCCTTTCTCAACCTTCAGAAAAAGACAGATGCTGCAGGCAGCCGCAAGAAGCGCGGCTGGTGCGGCAGCCGAATTCCGATAGATCCGCTGGAACGTTGACAGTGACGATGCTGCGGGAGAGAAAATCAGAAGCACGTAGAATAAGCCGAGGAAAACCCTGCTTCGAATGTAGTCCTTGAGGCTGAATACCATAAAGCCGGCTGCAATGATCCAAAAAAGCGCAGTCAATACAGTATACGGAATCCGGCTGATACCGGAAAAAAAGACATATATCGGAAAAGCTGTCCCTTTGGTCAGCGTGTTCTCATTATATTCACCCAGCCACTCAAACTGAAGCATCGCGCCGGTATGCTTCATCAGCAGCTGGTCGTCCTGTACGGCATAAACGATATACACCGGTGTACCTGCGGCAAGCCATATCCGGATCAGGGAAGCAAACAGCAGAAACAGGAAAAAGGCAATCTTCCCGTGATCCCACGCCGTTTTTTTATCCAGCTGCGCTGTTCTCTTCATTTACAGTGTCCTCCGCATTCCAAACAGAGCGACATTCTGTCAGCCGGAAACAGTCTCTCTTGAGAAGCATCCTGAAGGGAAAGCGTCCGCTTTCCGGATTCCGTCTTTTCCGGCATGATCCTGTATTCTCCCTGCTTTACTGTCTTTACGGCAGCTGGTAAAATCCCCGCTGAAGCGACAGATTGTCGTTATAATAGGGGTCACGCTTCATGCGTTCCGGCCAGCGCTCCTTAAGAAGATCCATTTCCTTCTGCAGGCGCTTCTGCTTCTCTTCTGTATCCTCGTAGCCGCGGGATTTCGACTCATAATGATACAGCTCCGCATAGGCGTCGTATACGATCCGAAAGCCCTTTTCCTGAAGCCTCAGGCAGAAGTCCACGTCGTTGTAGGCAACGGTAAATGCCTCGTCAAGCCCAAAAAGGCTGTCCCAGAGGCTCTTTTTCGTCATCAGGCAGGCGCCGGTCACGGCGCTCACATCGCAGGATGTGATGAGCCGGCCCATGTAGCCAGGGTCTTTTTTCGGAACGCCTGCGTACATGTGAATGACCCGCTGATCGACGCCGACCGTGACGCCGGCGTGCTGGATCGTATCGTCCGCGTAGAGAAGCTTCGCCCCGACTGCGCCGACATCCGGCATCTGTGCATAGAACAGGAGGCTCTCGATAAAGTTTTCCGTGATCACTTCGGTGTCGTTGTTGAGAAGGAGCAGGTATTCGCCCTTCGCTTCCTTCGCGCCGAAGTTGTTGATTTTCGAATAGTTGAAGGCGTCCGGATACCGAAGCACACGAATCCTCGGATCACGCGCCGAAAGCGCTTCGTAGCAGGCAAAGGTCTCCTCTTCCGTGCTGTTGTTTTCGATAATCAGGATCTCGTAATTTATGTACGAAGCTTTTTCCAGAGGTGATCCGACGCATTTCTCGAGGTCCTCCCGATGGTCCTTGTTGGGAATCAGGATCGAGACAAGCGGTTCCGGCTTCATCTTCGGAACCGTCACATAACGCCCCGGATGGCTCGAGTCACGGATTTCCGCCTCATACCCTTCCCGCGCGTAAGCTTCCCGAAGCGCCCGTCTGCCGGCGTCGATCGCATAGCTTTTCGCGCCGAAATCCGCAGAAGTCGAGGTCCTCGAGACGCGCCAGTTATAGAGAATCCGCGGAATGTGGACGATCGGGCCTGTGGTGTTCTCCGTGAGCCTGAGCACAAGGTCATAGTCCTGCGCGCCGTCAAAGCCCGAGCGCTCTCCGCCAACCTTCCGCATGAGACCGGTTTTCGCCATCAGAAGGTGACAGATATAGTTGTCCGAATGCAGCCTTGCGGGGCTGAAGTCCGGCTTGAAATGCGGCATCAGGTGCCCGCCGGTTTCATTGTCGATCTTGTCCTCGTCGGAATAGATGATCTCCGAATCCGGATGCTCATTCATCGCCCGGACAAACTCGAAAAGCGCGTCCGGTTCGCAGAGGTCATCCTGGTCGAGAAGCGCACACCATTCGCCGGAAGCCAGATCCAGGCAGGCATTGGTGTTTCCGGCGATCCCGAGGTTTTCCGGAAGATGCCTGACACGGATTCTCGGGTCTTTTTTCGAAAGCTGATCGAGCCGTTCCGATAAACCCTTGACTTCGGGCGAGCCGTCTGCGAGGCAGAGTTCCCAGTTTCCGTAGGACTGTTTCTTAAGAGATGCCAGCATTGCGTCAAATTGGGCCTTTTCCGGCCTGTAGACGGGAACGAGTACAGAAATCCGCGGTTCGTATGAAAAGCGCTCTTTTCGCTGTTTTTTGAGATCAGACGGTGTGATTTTATGCGCGTCGTACCATTTCTGGTAATAGAAATCGTCCGACTGCAGGTCGCCGTACTTTCTTTCCCTGAGGAAGGTGTCGCGGTCCTTCGATTTCAGGTAGCTTTTCAGGGAGTAGCGGCTCCGAAAGATCCGGCGGATGTCGATGAGTTCGGACACCGCAGGGTCGTCGCGGAGGCTGACCTTTAAGAGCACATTCTCCTTCGTATCGGTATAGGCGGTCAGGGAGAAGGCGACTTCCTCGGTTCCGCCCTCCTGCCACAGGTGCATAAGGACATCCCCGCGCGCTTCGTATTCGACGGAAGCGGGTACGGATTCGCCGTTCTTTTTCACAAGAGCCGCACTGATGCTGCCCCGCCGTTCCTTATCCGCCGCCCAGCCGCGGACGTTGATCCGCCCTTTCCGGTAAAATACAAAATCGATACTGAAGATCATGTGTCTCAGCGCTCCCAATCCGTGAAAAAATACGCGTCTTTGCTTTACAAAACACCAAAAGCATTGTATCATATAGACAGTCTAAAGTCAAACTTCTCCCGGAAGTTTTCGGAGGAAGGCGGAATGAGTTTGAAGAGGTGAAATGATGGCAAAATATGTGATTCTCTATAATTCCCTGTCGGGAAACGGAAAAGGCCTGAAAGCGGCCGAAGAGCTGAAAGCGAAGCTTCAGGGCGACGAGGTCCGCTTCGACGACATCACGAAAATCAGCGACTACGGCGCGTATTTCAAGAAAACGCCCGAAGACGAAAGGATCGTGATCTGCGGCGGAGACGGAACGCTGAACCACTTCGTCAATGCGTATGATACGGACAGTCTCACACGCGAAATCCGTTACTATCCGGCCGGAACCGGCAACGATTTCCTGAACGATGTGAAGGATGAGGCCGGCGAACCGCCCTTTGTGCTGAACCCCTATCTTAAGGACCTTCCGAGTGTGACCATCAAGGGCAAAACCTACAAGGTCCTGAACGGCGTCGGCTTCGGCATCGACGGCTACTGCTGCGAAGAAGGCGACCGGATCCGTCAGGAGAAGCCCGGAACTGATGTGAACTACACTTCGATCGCGATCAAGGGCGTCCTCTTCAAGTTTAAACCCGTAAACGCCACGATTACCATTGACGGCCTGAAGCGGAATTACAAAAAGGTCTGGCTCGCCCCGACGATGCACGGCCGTTTCTACGGCGGCGGCATGAACGCGACTCCCCAGCAGAAGCGCCTCGATCCCGAACACAAGCTCTCGACACTTCTTTTCCACGGCTCCGGAAGGGTCAAAACGCTTATGGTTTTCCCCGGAATCTTCAAAGGCGAGCATGTAAAGCACACGGACTGTGTGGAGGTTCTGACCGGCCACGACGTTGTTGTCGAATTCGACAAGCCCTGTGCCCTGCAGGTTGACGGCGAGACGATCCTCGGCGTCACGAGCTACCATATGGTTTCGAAAAAATAAAGCTTTTCCGGCACAGAAAAACGGCACCCTCACGGGTGCCGTTTTTCTGTGCCGGTTACTCAGATCTTACTTCATCTCCGCAATCGCTGCCTGTGCCGCCGCAAGACGCGCGATCGGTACACGGAAGGGCGAGCAGGAAACATAGTTCAGGCCGACCTTGTGGCAGAATTCCACGGTAGAGGGATCTCCGCCGTGTTCGCCGCAGATGCCGAGCTTGATGTCGGGGCGGGTCTCGCGGCCAAGGGTCGCTGCCATCTTGACGAGCTTGCCGACGCCGACCTGGTCGAGCTTCGCAAACGGATCATTCTCATAGATCTTGGCATCATAGTAAGCGCCGAGGAACTTGCCT
>CACYBV010000007.1 GCA_902772745.1 uncultured Eubacteriales bacterium | reverse complement strand
TTCGCGGATCGCGGCCAGGAATTGGTTCCCGAGCCCTTCTCCTTTGCTCGCGCCTTTGACGAGACCGGCGATATCGACGAATTCGATGACTGCCGGCGTGATTTTCTGCGAATTATAAAGCGCCGCGAGCCTGGAAAGACGCTCGTCCGGGACAGCGACGACGCCGATGTTGGGATCGATCGTGCAGAAAGGATAGTTCTGTGCGTCCGCCCCCGCTTTAGTCAGTGAGTTGAAAAGTGTGCTTTTGCCGACGTTCGGCAGACCGATAATACCAAGTTTCATACTGCTTTTTTCTCCCTGTTTCACGCCGTTTTCAGACTTTTTCGGACCCGGCGCAGTCTCGACAGGGATTATATCACAAGGTAAGAATTTCTTCAATAGCGGAGGCGGAAAAGAATTCGTCCCACTTTCCTCCACCTGTCTGAAATTGTCGAAAAATAATGAAAAAAAGGCTTGCATTTATACGAAAAATGCACTATATTATAAGCACACGTCAGAAAAGTGGGAGATAGTGTCATAAAGTGGCGGATTTCCCGGAAAGGATTACGAAGACATGCTTCTGGGCACCTACAGTCATTCGCTGGATTCGAAGGGACGGCTGATCGTCCCTGCCAAACTGCGCGAATCCCTGGGTGACAGCTTCGTAATCACCAAGAGCCTGGATCACTGCCTCGCGATTTATCCGAACGACGGCTGGGAGAACTTCATCGGAAAGATCGAAACCCTCCCCAAGATTTCCAGCGAGCCCGCCCGCCGCCTCCGCCGTTTCTACTTCGGCAACAGCCAGACGATCGAGGTGGACAAGCAGGGAAGAATCCTGATTCCCGGAAATCTCCGCGATTACGCGGGCCTCACAAGAGATGCGGTGCTGATCGGCGTGAACGACCACGTGGAGATCTGGGACAGCGAAAGCTGGAACCGCTACAATGACGGCATCGATGTCAACGACATCGTTTCGGATCTTTCGGGTCTTGAGCTGTGATGACGGAATTCTCCCATAAACCGGTCCTCCTTCGGGAGACGATAGAAGGGCTCAGCATAAAGCCCGGCGGCATTTACCTCGACGGAACAATCGGCGGCGGCGGACATTCATATGAAATCGCGAAGCGGCTGACGGAAGGCGGAAAGCTGATCGGAACCGACCGCGATGAGGAAGCGCTTGAAGCCGCGAAGATCCGCCTCTCGGAATTTTCGGACCGGGTCACGATCGTTCACAGAAACTACGGAGAATTCCGGGAAGTGATGGAAGAGCTCGGGATTGAAAAGCTCGACGGAATCCTTCTCGATCTCGGGGTTTCCTCCCACCAGTTCGACGACATGTCCCGCGGTTTTTCCTACAGAGAGGACGCGCCGCTTGACATGCGGATGGACCGCCGGGAAAAAATGACGGCGGCGGATATCGTCAACGGGTATACCGAGCAGGAATTATACCGGGTCATCCGGGATTACGGCGAAGAACCCTTTGCGAAAAACATCGCGAAACACATTGCTGTTATGAGGGAACAGGAGCCCGTCACCACGACTTTTCAGCTCGTGGAATGCATCAAAAGGGCAATTCCCGCGAAAATAAGAGAAAAAGGCGGACACCCCGCCAAACGAACTTTCCAGGCGCTCCGGATTGAGCTGAACCAGGAGCTCCGGGTATTGGAAAACTCCCTTTCCGAGATGGTCGATGCGCTCGCCCCCGGCGGACGCATCGCCATCATCACCTTCCATTCCCTGGAAGACCGGATCGTGAAAAATGCTTTCCGGACAGCCGAAAATCCCTGCATCTGTCCGCCGGATTTTCCGGTCTGCGTATGCGGGAGGAAGAGCAAAGGAAAAGTCATTACGAGAAAGCCGATCACTGCAGCGGCTGAGGAATTGGCAGAAAACCCGCGCGCCCATTCGGCGAAGCTGAGGATATTCGAGCGCGGAGAAGAAAACTGAGAGAGAAGAGAGCAGATAAGTTATGGCATTAGTCAGAGGAAATCGCATGTACGGTACAGTTTACCAGTCCGGCTCGGCAGCGCGCGCGCTTCCGGAAGTTCCGGAACGGGAACTTGTGCGCGAGAAAAGAGAGCAGGTTCAGAAGGCGCGTCGGGAGATCGAGCTTCGGGTTCATGAAAAACGCCGCGAAGCGGGAGAATTCACGAAGCCCCAGGTGCTTGTTCTTGGCCTCGCCATGGCGCTTTTCATCGCTTCCGTCAGCTTTTTCCTTGTAAGCCTTTCCCGTAACCAGTCGGTGAAAAACGATGTCGAAAGGCTGGAATACGACATTCAGAGCGTCCATCATGAAAATGCCATTCTCCGGAACCTGAGAAACAGCAGCATCGATTATGACACGGTTTACCGCGTCGCAACCGAGGAGCTGGGGATGACGATCCCCGAAAAGCGCCAGGTCGTGCGCTACCAGGAACCGAGCGTGGAATTTGTATACAAGTACGGAGACATTCCGAAATGACTGCGAAAAACAGGCAGAAAAAGCATAAAATCCCCACGGGCAAAAGACTGGCCATCCTTTTTTTGGTGATCGGTCTTTTGCTTATTATATGTGTTGTGCGGGCGGTCGTCCTGACGGTAAAACGCGGCAGCGAGTACCAGCATAAGGCGCTTTCGCAGGCTTCCGGGACGACTGTTTCGATACCGTCCCAGCCGGGAAACATCTACGGCGCGAACGGAACGATTCTCGCCTCCACCTATAAGGTTTACCGGCTGATTCTCGATCCCAGGGTGCTCTATGCGACGGAAAAGAATTTCCCGGGCTCTTTCGACAAATCGGTGGAGCTTGCGGCGAAGGCTTTTTCGCTGTCCGAAGCTGAGCTCCGGGAAGCTTTCGGGAATGACCCCGATACCAAAGTGACCTATGTCCGCTTCAAGTCGGCAGTCCGTGATGCGGACGGGACGGAAAAGAAAAAGGAAACTATCCTTTCGCAGGAACAGGTGGATTACTTCGAGACGCTGACGGAGGAATTCCAGGAAGAGAAGAGAAAGTGGAACGACAGCCATGAAAAGGACAGAATCCGGGCAAAAGTCGCCGGAATCTGGTTCGAGGAAGAATACCGCAGGGAATACCCGATGGGCTCCCTTCTCTCCAAGGTAATCGGCTATACGACGCGCGATACCGCAAACGGAATCCTGGGGCTCGAAGTCAGCTATGAGGATGAACTTCACGGGACGGCCGGCCGGAAATATACCTATATCAACGAGGACGGCGCGGCGGAGACCGAAGTGATTCCCGCGACGGACGGCTGCAGCCTGATTACGAGCCTGGATCCGAATGTCGCCGCCGTCTGCCGTTCGGCGATCGATAAATTCATGGAGGAAACCGGGGCGAAACGGGTAAACGTGCTTGTGATGGACCCCAACAACGGCGAAATCCTCGCAATGGAGAGCGACACCTGCTTCGACCTGAACGATCCGACCGAATCGATCCTGTCGCTGTTTACCGAAGAAGAACTTCAGAACCCGGCGGAAACCTTCCTTCTGCAGGAAGCGTTCAAGGGTAAAAAAGACATTCTCGCGGCGATGAGCCATGAAGAACAGACACAGGCCCTGATCCAGCAGGTCCAGCTGAATTACTGCATCAGCGGCGCCTACGAACCCGGTTCCACCGCAAAATCCCTGACGCTTGCGGCGGGGATCGAAGAGGGGATTATCCACAGAGACGATATTTACTCGGACTGGACCGGAGACATCGCGGTCGGCCGCTACAATATCCACTGCCATATGGAAACGCAGTGCGGAGACCTGACGCCGATGGAGGCTCTGGGACGTTCCTGCAACGTCTGCTTTGTCCAGATCGGCCAGAAGATCGGAGCGAAGACCTTCAGCCGCTATCAGGAGCTTTTCAATCTCGGGCAGAAAACCGGGATCGACCTGCCGGGCGAGGCGGATACTTCGGGACTGATCTATTATGAAGACGGACTCGGGGACATCGAGATTTCCACCTGTTCGTTCGGCCAGGGCTTCAACGTGACGATGGTGCAGCTTGCTTCCGCATACGCCTCGCTGATGAACGGCGGATATTACTATCAGCCGCATATCGTGAAGGAAATCGTGGACAGCAGCGGAAACGTGGTGAAGAAAATCGATCCCGTCCTTGTGCGGCGGACGGTTTCCCGCGACACGAGCGATTACCTGCAGGAATGCATGCGTTATGTCACGACTTACGGCACGGCGGTTTACGCGCCGACCGACGGCTATATCATGGGCGGCAAGACCGGCGCTTCCGAAAAGCTTCCGAGAGGCACCGGGAAATACGTCGTTTCCTTTATCGGAGGGGTTCCGATCAACAATCCGAAGTTCCTCGTCTATGTGACGGTGGACGAACCGGACACCGAAGACCAGTCGATGTCGCAGCCGGCGCAGGAACTGGCGCACGACGTCTTTGAAGGCCTCTACAACTACTTCGGCATCTATCCGGAAGCGGAAGAAGGCCCATACCAGTACGACTGGGCACAGCTTCGCAATTCCTCAATGGATCGTGAAAGCGCAGCGGGCAGGAGCTTTATCGACGACCCGGACGACTCGATTGCCTGGCTTCAGGCGGACGAACTCCCGGAACTTCCCGAAGAAACCGAAGAAGAGGAAGACTATATGCCCAACGAAGGCTCCGTTTCTCCGGAAAGTCCGCCATAAAAGGAAAAGTCCGCTTGATTCCTGAGAGAATATCTAGTATAATACTTCCTCGGCGCCTTCAAGGGACAGGCGCCGCGAAAAGAAAAGAGACAGGGTAAGAGATGAAAACAATATTTTTTGTCGGAATGATCGTATCGTTTTCGCTGAGTGCGGTGCTTTGCCCGCTGTTCATCCCCGTGCTTCGGAAGCTGAAATTCGGACAGCAGGTCCGTGAAGAAGGCAACCCCGAGCACCTGAAAAAACAGGGCACGCCGACGATGGGCGGAATCGCCTTCCTGATCGCGGTGATCCTTACCGGAGGCGGATTTTCCTTCTTCTATCCGGAGATGCTCCCGACGCTCCTTCTGACGGCCGGCTTCGGCGTGATCGGATTTATCGATGATTACATCAAAGTCGTGAGAAAGCATTCCGAAGGGTTCAAGCCCTGGCAGAAACTCCTGTGCCAGATCGCGCTTACCGGCGGCTTTGCCGCATACTGCTTCCTGAATCCCTCGATCGGAAGCACGGTAATCCTGCCCTTTACCGGCGGGAAAGAGTGGAATATGGGATGGCTGTACATTCCTTTTGTATTCGCCTGTGTGCTCGGTACCGACAACGGGACGAATTTTACGGACGGACTCGACGGCCTCTGCTCAACCGTTACGGTTGTGGTTTCGATGTTTTTCTTCCTCGCGGCAATCCGGCTTGAACATGCCGGCATGAGCATGCTTTCGGGGATCTTCATGGGTGCGCTCATGGGCTTCCTGCTTGTCAACGCCTATCCGGCCAGGATGTTCATGGGCGATACGGGATCCCTTGCGATCGGCGGATTTGTCGCCGGAACCGCACTGCAGCTTAAGATGGGCTGGTTCATCATCCTGATCGGCCTGATCTATGTGATCGAAGTGCTTTCGGTAATCCTGCAGGTCGGTTATTTCAAGCTTACTCACGGGAAGCGGATTTTCAAAATGGCGCCGATACATCATCATTTTGAGCTGTCCGGCTTCTCGGAAACGCAGATTGTCGCGCTGTTCTCGATTATTACCGTAATCCTCGGATTTGTTTCGTGGACCGCGATGTGAATAAATGTCCGGACGGATGTCCCATAAGGATACGGTGCCCCTTTTCAGGGGACGGCAGACAACAGATGAAAAGAAATCAGGTCAGATTTTATGAATAAACCCATACTTGTGGCCGGACTCGGGCTTTCCGGGATCCAGGCCGCGGGCCTTCTTCTGAAGACCAATGAACAGGTGATCCTGTATGACGGAAACGAAAATAAGAATCCGAAAGAAATCCTGCAGAAGCTGTCAGAGATGGCCGGAGGCCGGGAGGTTTCCGATGTCCCGGTGGTTCTCGGGGAACTGCCGGATGAAGTGGTTTCTTCGGTCGACACCTGCGTGATCAGTCCCGGAATATCCCTTGAGGTTCCCTTCGCGGTGAAGCTTCAGGAAGCCGATGTGAACATCATTTCCGAAATCGAACTTGCGTGGCGCTACGAAAAGGGAACGGTGATCGGCATCACGGGAACAAACGGCAAGACCACGACGACGACGCTTGTCGGCGACATCATGCGGGAATACCTCGGAGAAGACCGCGCATTCACTACCGGAAACATCGGACTTCCGTACGCGGAGGAGGTGCTTCGGAGTGCTCCGGATTCGGTGACGACGATTGAGCTTTCGTCCTTCCAGCTGGAATCGACGGAGACCTTCCGGCCGCATGTTTCCGCAATCCTCAATATCACGCCGGACCACCTGAACCGCCACCATACAATGGAATGCTA
>CACYBV010000006.1 GCA_902772745.1 uncultured Eubacteriales bacterium | reverse complement strand
TTCCGGAATTTGCGGACCGTCAGGTCTATTATACCGACGGACGCGGCTTCATCAAAACAAGACCCGCCAAAAGTCCGGTGCTCGTCGGGCACCTTTTCGACATGACGTCCGGCATCTCGGTCGGCTGGGAAACGCCGACGCTGAACGGAAAGGAGATGTCCGAGGGCGTGCAGAAACTTCTCCGGGAAGGCCGCTACAATGTCATGGAATATGCCCGTCTCTGCGGCCGGATTCCCGGGAATTTCGACCCGGGCGAGCACTTCTACTACGGTGACAGCCACAACATCCTCGGCGCTCTCATCGAGGCGATTACCGGGAAGACCTTCGGAACTTATCTTAAAGAGAATATTTTCGAGCCTCTTCAGATGGAGGATACTTTCTTTATTGTTCCCGAGGAGAAAAAAGACCGTCAGGCGGTGCTGTATAACTTTGAAAACGGGGTGAGAAAGCCCGGAAAACTGCCGGCCTTCTTCTTCGATCCGAACTTTGAATCCGCCTGCGGAGGACTGTACGGAACCCTCGAAGACTACTCGAGATTCGCGCGGGCAATGACGATGGGCGAGCTGGACGGCGTGTCGGTTCTCGGGAAGCGCACAGTTAAGCTGATGGCGAAAAACCGCCTGAACGAGACCGCCCTTTCGGAATTCCGGAGTCCGGATCTCGCGGGCTACGGCTACGGGCTCGGCGTCCGCACGCATATGGATCCCGCGGGCGGATTCAACTCCTCGATCGGTGAATTCGGCTGGGCAGGCGCCTGGGGCACCTGGGTCGCAATGGATCCGGAATCTGAAGTCACGATCGTTTATTTCCAGAGCGCGAACCCAAGCCTCGGGAACGAACTGCAGCCGAGGATTCTGGAGATTGTGTATTCGGCGCTGTAATCGTACAATAAGGCTGCTGCAAGGGGCCGGAGAAATCGGACCTTTGATCGAATCTTACTCGTGTTTTCAGGTATTTTGTACTGATTCACCGCGAAAACTCTTCCTTTTTTTCAAAAGGCATGGTATATTTAGAGGCGGGATTTTCCTGCCTCTTTTTCATTACGAAATGCAGGAACCCACTTACTACAAACATTTCAGGAAGGATTGCCAATTATGTCAGAATACGGTATCGGAACCAAATGTGTGCAGGCGGGCTACAGCCCGAAAACCGGTGAGCCCCGGGTCTTGCCGATCATCCAGAGCACAACTTTCAAATACGAAACCAGCGAGGCGATGGGAAAACTTTTCGATCTGCAGGAAGCAGGATATTTCTACACGAGACTCGCAAACCCCACAAGCGATTCGGTCGCCGCAAAGCTGACCGCGCTCGAAGGCGGAACTGCGGGAATGCTCCTCTCTTCCGGCCAGGCTGCAAACTTTTTCTCGGTATTCAATATCGCTTCGGCAGGTGATCATGTAGTCTCATCCGCCGCGATTTACGGCGGAACCTACAACCTTTTCGCGGTCACGATGAAAAGGATGGGCATTGATTTCACTTTTGTGGATCCGGACTGCAGCGAAGAAGAGCTGAACGCATCCTTCCGTCCGAACACCAAAGCCGTCTTCGGCGAAACGATCGCAAATCCGGCGCTGAAAGTCCTCGATATTGAGAAGTTTGCGAAAGCCGCGCACGCACACGGCGTTCCGCTGATCATCGACAACACTTTCGCCACGCCCGTAAACTGCAGGCCTTTCGAATGGGGATGTGATATCGTCACACATTCGACAACCAAGTATCTCGACGGCCACGCGACATCTGTCGGCGGCGCGATCATCGACTCCGGAAACTTTGACTGGATGGCGCACAAGGACAAATTCCCGGGCCTCACGACACCGGATGAAAGTTATCACGGAATCGTCTACGCCGAGCAGTTCGGTCAGGGCGGCGCCTATATCAACAAATGCGTTGCGCAGCTCATGCGCGACTTCGGTTCGACGCCGGCTCCGATGAACGCGTTCCTTCTGAATCTCGGCATGGAAACCCTGCATGTCCGCGTCCCGAGACACTGTGAAAACGCGCAGAAAGCCGCGGAATTTTTATCGCAGCATGAGAAGGTGGCCTGGGTTCAGTACTGCGGCCTTCCGGGCGACAAATATTACGAACTTGGAAAGAAATACCTTCCGAACGGTTCCTGCGGCGTCCTTTCATTCGGCGTCAAGGGCGGAAGACCGGCGGCAGAGATCTTTATGAAGAACCTGAAGCTTGCGGCGATCGTAACGCATGTCGCGGACGCGAGGACCTGCATCCTGCACCCGGCTTCATCCACCCACCGCCAGATGAGCGACGCGGAGCTTGCAGCCGCCGGCGTTCCTTCAGACCTGATGCGGCTTTCCTGCGGGATCGAGGATCCTCAGGACATCATCGAGGACCTCAGGCAGGCGCTGGAGAAAATCTGAAAAAGTCCCGTCGATCAGCGATAAAACGACATCATCTGTCATTCCGGCCAAGAGAAGCGAGCGGAGGAATCCCATAATAAAAAAGACCGCTTCCCGGACGGGATGACAATACAATTGAAAGGCTTTTCCATGCTGGATTACAATGATAAACCCGCAGACGAACTGAAGAAGAAATCCCTCTGGCTCCTCGATATGGACGGAACCATCTATGAGGAAAACCGGATTTTTGACGGAACGCTGGCCCTTCTTTCGCATATCGCATCATCCGGCGGCCAGTATGTCTTCCTGACCAATAATTCCTCGAAATCTGTCGAGGACTATATCAAAAAAGTCACGGCTATGGGCATCAAGGCAAATCGGGACAGCTTCTTCACCTCCAGTCAGGCGACGGTGCTTTACTTAAAAGAGCATTTCCCGGATGCCCTGATCTACTGCCAGGGCACGGAAAGCCTTGTCAAAGAGCTCAGGGACTCCGGTATCCGCGTCACCACCGAGATGGACCTTTCTGCGGATGCGGTCCTTGTCGGCTTCGATACGGAACTCACGTTCCGGAAGCTCCGGAACACCTGTGAGCTTTTAACAAAAAGGGATATCCCCTATATTGCGACAAACCCGGACTTTGTCTGTCCGACGGATTACGGCTTCGTCCCGGACTGCGGCTCAATGTGCATCGGCATCCGCTACGCCACAGGGAAAATGCCCCTTGTGATCGGGAAACCGGAGCCGACGATGATTTATATCGCGGAGCAGAAGTTTGCGAAAACCGCTGCCGATACCGTACTCATCGGCGACCGCGTCTATACAGACATCGCTTCCGGTGTAAACGCCGGTGTTACGACCATCGCCGTCCTCTCCGGGGAAGCAAAGTATGAAGAGATCATGACCTATGAAAAACAGCCGACCTTTGTATTCCGGAGTGTAAAGGAGATATTTGAAGGGCTGACAGAATGAGCCGCTGCTATATCGCAATCGATCTGAAATCCTTTTATGCTTCCGTCGAATGTATCGAACAGGGGCTGGATCCTTTGCGGGCTAATCTCGTCGTCGCTGACAAATCCCGTACGGAGAAAACAATCTGCCTCGCGGTCTCCCCTTCCCTGAAAAGCTTTGGAATTCCCGGGCGCGCACGGCTTTTTGAAGTCGTCGAAAAGGTCCGGGAAGTGAATATCGGACGGCTGAAAAAAGCACCCGGAGGAAAATTTACCGGCTCATCCTGCGATCTGCCGGAACTTGAGAGTAATCCTGCCCTGAAACTGGACTATTATGTCGCGACACCGAAAATGCAGCACTACATGAAGGTCAGCGGACAGATTTACCAGATCTATCTCCGCTATATCGCACCGGAGGATATCCACGTCTATTCGGTGGACGAGGTCTTTATCGACGCAACTTCCTACCTCAGGATGTACGGGCTGGACGGACCGGCACTTGCGAAAAAACTTGTACAGGAGGTCCTGTCGGAGACCGGAATCACCGCGACGGCCGGCGTAGGGACAAATCTCTACCTCAGCAAGATTGCGATGGATGTCTACGCAAAGCATATTCCGGCGGATGAACAGGGCGTGCGGGTAGCGGTTCTTGACGAACAGACCTACCGCACTGCGCTCTGGGGGCATCAGCCGATCACCGATTTCTGGCGGGTCGGCCGGGGAATTTCCAGAAAACTCGCCGAAAACGGGATGTTCACGATGGGCGACATCGCGCTGATGTCGATGCAGGATGAAGATCTCCTGTACCGGCTCTTCGGGATCAATGCAGAACTTCTCATCGATCATGCCTGGGGGTACGAACCCTGCAGGATTTCGGACATCCGCGCCTACAAGCCGGAAAATAACAGTCTGAGTTCAGGCCAGGTGCTGCAGCATCCCTATCCCTTTGATCAGGCAAGGCTCATCGTCCGGGAAATGACTGATGCACTGTCTCTGGACCTTGCGAAAAAGCAGCTTGTCGCAAACCAGATCGTTCTCACCGTGTGCTACGATATTGAGAACCTGCAGGATCCGGACCGAAGAGCCTGCTACAGCGGCCCCGTGGAAACCGACCGATACGGCCGGAAGGTTCCCAAAAACGCGCACGGAACAGAAAACCTCGGGCGCTATACCTGTTCGACCATGCTGATGATGGACGCAGTGACGCGGCTTTATGACCGGATTGTTGACCCGGGGCTTCTTGTGCGGCGGATGTATGTCGTCGCAAATCATGTGTTTGCGGAAGGCAGTGAACCGAAAGTACAGAAATACGAGCAGATTTCACTGTTTACGGATGTGGACGCCGAAGAACGGGAACAGGCCGCGGAAGATGAAGCGCTCGCGCGCGAAAAGAAAATCCAGGACGCGCTCCTTTCGATCAAGGACCGCTACGGAAAAAACGCGGTGCTTCGGGGCATGAATCTGCAGGAAGGCGCGACGATGCGCGAGCGGAACGGACAGGTCGGGGGACACAAAGCCTGATTTCCCGGAGGATCTGAAAGGATGAACAGCGATAATACAGAGAAATACAACAGCATCATCGCGCTTCCGTATCGAAAATCAACGCGGCATCCGCAGATGACGATGACGGAACGCGCGGCGCAGTTTTCGCCTTTTGCGGCGCTGACAGGATTCGGCGCAGTGATTGAAGATGCAAAAGGCGATTATCATGCTTCGGATCTCGAGTATGATGAAGAAGACCCGGGATATTTTATGGAGGAGCGATGAATACCATTCTGATCGGAATCGCCGGAGGATCCGGCAGCGGAAAGACCACCCTTGCGGACCGGCTCGTGGAGAGCTTCGGGCAGGAAGAAGTCAGTATTCTGAGGCATGACAGTTATTACCGCCGCCATGACGAGCTGACTTATGAGGAGCGGACGAAGCTGAATTATGACAGCCCGGAAGCCTACGAAACCGAGCTTCTGTGCAAGCATATCGAAATGCTGAAGCAGGGAAAGCCGGTGGATGTTCCGGTCTATGATTTTACGGTCCATAACCGTTCAGATCAGACAGAGCGCGTGGATCCGGCGCCGGTCATTGTTCTCGAGGGCATCCTGATTTTCGCGGATCCGAGACTCCTGTCGCTGATGGACATTAAAATCTATGTGGACACCGACGCCGACGAACGCATCCTCCGGAGGCTCCGCCGCGACGTCCGTGACCGCGGCCGCAGCATCGATTCCGTGATCGGCCAGTATCTCGGAACCGTAAAACCGATGCATGAACTGTACGTCGAGCCCAGCAAGCGCGCAGCCGACATCATCGTCCCACGGGGAGGAGAGAATACCGTCGCTTTGGAGATGCTGATCGACCGCGTCCGGAAACAGCTGAAGAAATAAGTACGAGAGAAAAATATGTCTGATCTGAATCAATCTGTCGAAAACCCCTGGGATATCTACCCGAGGCCGCAGCTTCGAAGGAATTCCTTTTTCAGCCTGAACGGCGAATGGGAGCTTTCGGTCAGCGAAGAGGAGCCGCAGAAAATCACGGTGCCCTTCTGCATCGAATCAAAGCTCTCCGGCATCGGGAAAGCAGTCCGGACCGGGGCAGCAATCTCTTATAAAAAGCAGTTTACGCTTCCGAAAGGCTTTATCCGGGGGCGCGTTCTTCTGCATTTCGGGGCGGTGGACCAGATTGCGCGGGTGGTGCTGAACGATCATTTCTACGGCTCGCATGAGGGCGGATACACAGCCTTTGCCATGGACATAACGGAGGCGGTAAAGCGGGATGAAGAAAACACGCTGCTGGTTTTTGTCGAGGATTATCTGCCGCTCCATCTTCTCCCGACCGGCAAACAGAAGGAAAAACGCGGCGGCATGTGGTATACACCGGTCACCGGAATCTGGCAGAGCGTCTGGATCGAGAGCGTTCCGGAGCACTATATCGGGTCTCTGAGGATCCGTACAAAAGGCGCGAACGTCTCAGTGGAACTTCTAAAAGGCCGGGCAGGGACGGATTCGCAGGAGCCTTCGCTGCTTTCTGTGAACGGACGTCTCCGCTACAAAGAAAACGGGCAGGAAGTGACCGTTCCCGTGCGCTCCGGAAAAGCGGAATTCACGGTAAAAAACCCGCGCTTCTGGTCGCCGGAAAAGCCTGTTCTCTATGATTTTACCGTAACTTCCGGCGCGGACACGGTGCAGTCGTATTTCGCGCTCAGGGATATCACTGTCGGGGAAATCGGCGGGATTCCTCGGATTTTCCTGAACGGAAAACCGTACTTTTTCCACGGTGTGCTGGACCAGGGCTATTTTGATCAGGGAATTTATACGCCAAAAACCCCTGAAGCCTACAAAAAGGACCTGAAACTCTTAAAAGACTGCGGTTTCAACATGCTCCGAAAGCATATCAAAATCGAGCCGGAGCTTTTTTACTTCTTCTGCGATACGATGGGCATCGCGGTCTTTCAGGACATGGTGAACTGCGGCGAGTATCATTTCTTCCGGGACACAGCGCTTCCCGGGCTCGGAATCGGCACGAAACGCTCTGACCGGCGGATGAACCGTGAAGAGCGGGTGCGGAATAATTTCAAACGCGCAATGACGGAGGCTGTATATCAGCTCCGGAATCATCCTTCAATCGTTTACTGGACAATCTTCAACGAAGGCTGGGGACAGTTCTGCGGTTCGGAAATGTATGACTTGCTCCGTGAACTTGACGATTCGAGACTCATTGATACGGCCTCGGGCTGGTTCCATGGGAAGGACCTGAAAACAGACGTCGAGAGCCGACATGTATACTTCCGCGCGGCGAAGCCCGTCAGAGCCGAAAAGCCTTATGTTCTCTCGGAATTCGGCGGCTATACGCTGAGCATCGAAGGACATGTTTTCGATCCGAAAAAGAGCTACGGCTACAAGGGACATCACAGCAAAGAGGAACTGATGCAGAACCTGGTGAAACTGTTTGACCGGGATGTCATCGCGGCAATTCCTTTGGGGCTCTGCGCGGACATTTACACCCAGCTTTCCGACGTCGAAGACGAGCTGAACGGGCTTGTAACCTACGACCGGGAAGTCGTAAAGGTGGATGCGGAGCAGATGATGGAAATCGCTTTCAGGATCCGTCAGAAAGTGGAGGAAATCCGCCATGAACGATGAGGAAAGGCTGCTTCTTTCGCATCTTCAGGATCTTTCGGAGCGCTCGGAAAGCGCAGGAATCTATACCTTTTCCGGCTTTCTTTCCCTCCCCGAGCAGGATCTCTTCCTGAAAAACGTCCGGGAGTACGGTTTTCACGATTACCGTATCGAGGGCGGTTTCGAGAGCGCCGAGCGAAGGATTGTCGTATTCGGGTCGGAACAGGAGCTCGGTTATCCGCCGGAGCTTCCGATTACGGCGGTTCTTGTCCGGCCGCTGCAGGAAAAGTACGGCGAGGAACTCTCCCACCGGGACATCCTCGGCGCGATGATGAGCCTTCAGATCGACCGCAGCCTCACGGGAGACATCATCGTCCGCGGAAAAAGTGCCTATATTCTCTGTCTTATGAGGATCGCGGATTTCTTAACGGAAAACCTCACAAAAATCCGGCACACCGACGTACAGTGCGTATGCTGTACGGAAGATGTGCCGGAGCTTCGTCCGAATCTTCAGGAAGTCCGCTTCAATATCGCTTCCGAGCGGCTGGATTCCATTGTTTCATCCCTGACGGGTATTTCCCGCTCGCATATCGAGCGGCTGTTTCATGAAAAGCGTGTCTTTCTGAACGGACGCACCGTCGAGTCTCTCTCCGCCCGCCCCAAAGAAGGCGATCTGATCACGGTCCGCGGTTTCGGAAAGGCAATTTACGACGGCGTCAGCGGGTCTTCGAAAAAAGGCAGGCTGTATGTGACGCTTCAGAAATATGTGTGAGAGGCGGCTCCGAAAAAGAGCCGCCCCTTTCTTTATGTCAGAGTCCGGGGCCCAAAAGTTCCGTTTTCTTCTTCTCCTGGTGTTTTCTGTCTTCGTTCCGGGCTTTTCTCATATCCGCGATGAACTGCCGGTCGTCGCGGGCGCGCATCGCTTCCTTTTCCTCTTCCGTGGTCGGTTCCTCTGTCTGCTTTCTGTAGTTTTCAACGGTTTTCAGCACCTTTTTCGCAAAGTCGATATGTTTCTGCTCATACTCGTTTTTGCCCGTCAGTTCATCGATCGACCCGGCTCTCCGCTCTTTTCTCTTCGCCTCGAGATAGGTCAGGGCTTTTTCCTCCATATCGTCAAATTTCGGGTCGGTTTTCCGCATGATCGAGAGACCCGGGCCTTCGTTCAGGTGCACATAATCATCCACAAGTCTGCGGCCTTTCTCATCCTTCTTCTCCATTTCGGTTATCTGGAGCTTGGCTGCTTCCTCCACGGATTCCATCAGTTTTTTGAAGTTGTCGGACCTGCCGCGGTAATTTACAAGATCCGACATTTTGAAGCCGGTCTCGTCGTTCTGCACAAGGCGGTTTACCTCCAGAACGGAATCCCGGATACCTCCGACGGTAAAACCGCGGTCGGCTGTGCTGATATTGGTAAACTCGGGTTTCCCCAAAAATTCCTGAATATCCTGACGCCCGTAATATTCTACCATTGTCCGGACTTTCGCCGGGATGTCAGTACTCAGCTGTGAAAACACATTGCGGTATCCTTCTTTCTTCGGCGCACAGGATTCGATGGTTCTGTTACCGAAATCCTTATCCGAAATCACTTCGATATTTTTCGCGCGAATCGCCCCCTGGAGAAGGGCGAGCCTCGACTGCGCACTCTCAATTTCTTCTTCCGAGAGACCGTTTCCGCGAAGCGAGAAGCGAAGCATTTCCGGGGTCAGATTCGTGATCTTTTTAGCCATACTGGAGCTGATCACGGACAGGCTTGTGATGTCGGTCGGATCACCCATCCTAGATCCGAAAGAGGTATCGTTGTCAATCCCCTGAATGCCTGTAATTTTGCCGAATTCATCGATCTGGTAAACGAGATTCCCGGTATGACGGTCGGTATTGAAGCACAGAAAATCCAGGACCTGAAGGTCCGCGACCTGCTTTAAAAGTGTCTTCCTCGCGTCCGGAGAATCAAAGGGCTGGGAGGAAATCGCCGCGAATGCCCGCGGCTTCCCGAAGAGATCAATGCCGTTTCCGAAATCCATAAAGGTTCCCTCTATGGTCTCTCCTTTTTCATCCACGACTTTCATGTTGTCGGAACGCGCCAGAAGGTTACCGACGCCCAGAAGCCCTGCAACCTTGCTCATCGCGGAATTTCGGTTGTCGAGTCGGTCTCCGTCTCTGAAGCCCTGATCAACTCCCTGAATAATCGGCGTCGGACTGTTCGAATACTCCCCGAGTCCTTCGGTCAGCTTCTTCATCGCCGCCGAAGAAATCTTCGCGGTGTCGATGTTCTGTGCCTTAAGGAATTCTTTCAGCGTCTTTTCCTTAAGCTCCGTCTTAGTAAAACCGCGCAATCTCTTCTGTTTGGGCGTCAGGGTTCTGTCGTGCAGATCTCTTACAAAATAACCGAGTATCATTTCATCCGGATGTTTCTTCCCGACCGGCGATCCGTCCGGCGTCCGCCTTTTCTGGGCAGTCAGTTTTTCCCTGTAATTGCCCAGGATTCTGTCCAGCTCCTGTTTTCCCTCATTGCCGCACAGTGCCTTTGCGTCCTCGATAATCTTTGTATAGCGCTCTTTGATATCGATCTTCGACGCCTTAGTAAAAACGCCCGTCCGCTTCTTTCCCTGCGCATTCACGATCGTCATCGGGAGGCGCGAGGAGGTCAGGTTCCCCATGGTTCCGGTTTTCCGGCCCTGAAGGTCGATCGTAATCGTCCGCGCGTCCTGCTGAATCTCGGGAAGCGTCCTCGGCGGTCTGGGTTCATAGTCCGAAATCGCGTCAAAGTCCCGGGAAAGCACGTTCTGAAGCTTGTTCACGACGCCGGGAAGCCCGGCGGTCAGTTTTGCCCCGTACTGCCCGGCGGCCGCCGCGAGGAAAGTCTCACCAGCCTGCGCCGTTGTGACAATGGTCTGCTGCAGCCGTTCCGAGTCTTCCTGACTGAGTTCTCGCGGAATTCCGTTCTCTTTGGGCGCGGAGTATTCACCCATCAGCCGATCCAGCTCCTGAAGCGCTTTATAGTACTCCTGGAACTCTTTGCTTTCGGAAAGCTTCTGGTTATCTCCGCCCTGAAGCTGCTGCATCTCTCGGATCAGCGCCTGTCGTTCTTCTATTGTCGGAAAATGGAACTGTGGCATATTGGACTCCTGTTTCCTGCTGATTTTTGTTTCTTTCTGCCTGGCTGCTTCAATCTGCCTTTTCAGGCTTCGGCTTCCGCTTTCAGGATCTCACGGAATTCCTCGATTTCGCCGAGGTCCCAGAGAAGCGTGGAAGTCAGATATTTGTTTCTGATATCCCGTGAGCCCATGAAGGCATCCAGCGTATCCTGCATGGAAATGCCGAGGTCTGAAGGCTTCATCGGCGCGCCGAGATTTTCCATCTGTGCGCGGAGGACTTCATAATCCGGAAGTTCCTCATCCATGGCACGCACGATCTCGTCCCAGTGATCGAGAATCCGGTTCAGCCGCTCTGCGTGGCCAAAAGGATCGTTCTTATGGGCTTTTCTTTCAACTTCCAGTACCTCCGGCGCGGTTTTTCCGAAAATCCGCCGCACTTCATTCTCCCATTCCGTTTCAGAGAAGGCCTTCATATGCGCTTCCGCTTTTTCGCGGCTTGGCTGAATCTTCCGGATGTGGCGGTACAGCTTCATGCAGAGCATCGTTCCGACGCCGACCTGGATACCGTGAAGATCATAGGGCTTGTCGCGCTCTAAAGCCATCATCTCCCACATATGCGAGAAATAATGTTCCAGACCCGAAGCCGGGCGCGAAATCTCCGCATAGGCCATCGCGATGCCTGCAAGCACCAGCCCTTCCGCAATCCTTCCGATTGCCTCCGGGTCGCGGGTTTTAATCCGGTCCGCCGCATCTACGACGCGCCGAAGCGCCGTACGCATCAGGTCCGCGATTTCCTCGCAGTAATATTCGCCGGTAATGATATGGGAGAAGCGCCATTCGCAGAGCGCGATGTATTTGGCGATCATGTCGCCGAAGCCAGCCTGCAGCATCCGCAGCGGTGCCTGCGCGAGGATTTCCGTGTCAAGAAGGATTCCCCTCGGCGCGTGGTTGTACAGAGAAACCTTCATCTTGTTGACTTCCATCGAGGAGGAATTCGAGGCGTAGCCGTCCATCGAAGGCGCGGTTCCGACAACCGCGTTTTTAATCCCGGTCGCAAGGGAAACGACTTTCGCGGTGTCGTTCAGAACGCCTGAACCGACCGCGAGGATCAGGTCGCAGGAGGGATCGAAATGCATCACGACCGAGCCGACTTCCCATTCGCCCGGCTTCGGATGATCGCCCGGAAGCATATATTCGACATAGGAAATGCCTGCATCCGCAAGGATTTCCAGGACGCGTTTTCCTGCTGCTTCGAAAGTGTTTTTATCAAACAGCACGAAAGGTTTCCGGGAACCGAGGATTTCCAGCATTTTCGGGACTTCCCCGATGATGCCCGCGCCGATGTTGAGGTACTCAAGTTCACATTTGTGTATACGGCCGCAGGAACACTGGTATCCGCCCTTCGCCGTCAGCTGCTGTAAATTCATTTCCGAAAATCTCATGGTTCACTCCTTAATATCCCTTCGCGGCGCTTAAGTCGTAGACCGGTTTCAGCGCCGGGTAAATCTGAGAAAATATTTCAAATGTTTCACGGTAAGCCGCCTGGTTTCCAGGAATCGGCTGAAGTTCCGTCTCCACCCGCAGCACCTCACAGGCTTCCGCAAGGTTTCTGTATACACCTGCCCCGACGCCGGCCGCCATCGCCGCGCCGTAAGCGCCGCCCTCCGAGGCCCCGGAAACCGTCAGCACCGGGAGATCGAAGATATCCGCCATCATCTGCCGCCACAGTTTAGATGCGGACCCGCCGCCGGATGCGATGACCTTCTCTCCGGGCGAGAAAGCGCACATGATGTCGACAATCTGCTTCATCGAATACACGACGCCTTCCATGACAGACCGTGTGATGTCCGCGCGCGTCGTCTGAAGGGACAGGCCGTAGAAACTTGCCCGGGCATTCGGATCCGGATAGGGGCAGCGTTCGCCCGTAAGATACGCGTTGAATACAACGCCGTGGGCTCCGGGAACAGACTGCTCCGCTTCCCTGCCCATCAGGTCGTAGACATTTTCATGAAGCCGTGCTGCCTCCGATACCGTGTGCTCCGACAGCGCGTCCCGATACCAGCGGTAGGCGCCGCCTGCCGTCAGGTTGCAGCCGAAAGCATGCCAGAGGCCGGGTTCGTTGTTGCAGAACATCTGCAGCGCACCGTTCGGATTATCATAGAAATGATCGAGGGCCATCGAAACATTTCCGGCGGTCCCGATCACGGCGCCGATGATTCCCGGCCGTAAAAGCCCGGTTCCCGTGGTCTGGATCACCGCGTCGCCGCCGCCGCAGTACAGCGGAAGCCCCTCGGGAAGGCCTGTGAGTTCCGCGGCTTCCTTTGTCACACCGCCCGCGTATTCGATCGATTCGTGAGCCTCCGGGAAGATTTCTCTCGGGAGCCCGGAAAGCGCGATCAGTTCCTCCGACCAGCGCCGCTCTTTCGTATTGAAGAAGCCGATGCCGGAAGCCTCGGAGACATCCGTCGCTGCAATCCCGCAGAGCTTATAACGTATATAGTCCTTGGGGCAGATGAATACCTTCATCCGGGCGAAGTTCTCCGGCTCGTTTTCCCGAAGCCACAGAAGCTTCCCGCCGGTATAGCCCGTAAGCATCCGATTGTTGGTATACGAAAGAAGTCCCGGAAGACCGCCGGCGCGCTCCGTGATCCAGCTGCACTGTTTCTCGCAGCGCTGGTCGCACCAGAGGTAAGCCGGCCGTATCACCTCTCCCCGCGCATCAAGCGCCACGAGCCCGTGCATCTGCCCGGAAAAGCTTCCGCCGACAAGATCCTCCTTCGGGACTTTCGGGAGGATTTCATGGAGGCCCCGGACAACTGCCTGCCACCAGTCCGAGGGATGCTGCTCCGCCCAGCCCGGGCGGGGGGTATATAAAGGATATTCCTGGACAGAGGAGCACAGAACCTGTCCCTCCTCATCCATAATGATGCATTTCGCGGCGGAAGTACCGACGTCGAGCCCCAGCATCAGCCGTTTTTTCATGTCGCTCACCCCTTCCTTTCCCCGCTATTGTAGCAGGTCGGGGCCGGGCTTTCAACTGAAAATGAAACTTTTTCTATGATTATTCCGAAAGCTGTGGTACAATGAAAAAAAGAAGATGGGGGCAGAGTCATGAAAGAAGCGATACCTTATGTTGAAAACGCCCGAAGCGGCGAATGGGTGGACTGGAACAAAGAGTGCATCACCGTTCTCGACGGCCTGATCTACGCGCACACCGAAGACGGTTTCTTAAGGATGGACTGTCTCTGGGATGACACCATAGACAGCCGGTCCCGTCCGGCGATCCTCTGGATCCACGGCGGCGGTTTCATCGAACCAAACGTCACAAGGAAAAACCGGCCGGAGAAGCGCTTCCTAAAACTTCTTAGGAAAGGATACCTGATCGCCTCGATTGACTACCGGATCTCCCAGGTCCGTCCCTTTCCCTCGCAGATTCGGGACTGCAAATGCGCCGTACGTTTCCTCCGGGCAAACGCAGAACGCCTCGGCATCGACCCCGAGCGCATCGGCGTCTGGGGCGAATCCTGC
>CACYBV010000005.1 GCA_902772745.1 uncultured Eubacteriales bacterium | reverse complement strand
CCGGGAAAGCCGTAATACAGCATTTCGTTATAGCGGGCGTTTGCCTCTTCCGCTGCCTTTTTTTCGCGCCAGGCGTCGATTTCACTGCGGATCGCGAGCATTTCGTCAACGGCAATCTCAATCTTTTTCGGCTTCTCATAATGCAGGTAGGCGATGAAACGGTCCATTGCTTTCGGACTTCCGAGGTGGCGGGCTGCCATCTCTCCGAATTCGCGCGGAAAACCGAGCGCTGCGACCGCATCGCAGAGCTCGGTTTTCTTTTTCGACCATTCGCGTTTCGGGTCCGGGGTCATTTCTCAAACCGGAGTTTTCCGATCTCCGGTACATGCCGCATATCGTTCAGGAGTTCCAGCCGCGGGAGAACCATTCCGTTCTGCTTCGGACTGAAATCAAAAACCGACACCGAGCAGAAGCCGTAAGGCAGCTGGGAAAAAGTGAACGGCAGCGGAAGGTTCAGCACATGTGCAAACATGCAGCCGCCCGACCCGCCGTGCGCGAAAAGCGCGATCGTTTCGTCGCAGGGCGTTTCGCAGAAATACAGTCCGTCCTTTCTGACAAGGCCGTATCCTTTGAGGAATTCGTCGAATTGTTCTGAGATCATCCGATAATAGTCCATGCAGATATTGTCGCGAAAGTACGGATGTTCCGCCCACTTCTCCGATCCGACATACTCCGGGTGCTCCGAAAGGATCCAGTCGCTGAGCATCCAGGGGTGTCCGCGCCAGGGGATATTCGCGCCCTCGACCTTGTCTCCCCAGTCGATTTCATGCATGTAATCAAGCACCTGGATCGGCAGCCCATGATCCTCCGCCGTGTAGGAAGCGGTCTGCTTCGCCCGTCCCATCGGGGAACTGTAGATCGCCGTGATTTTTTCGTCCTGAAGCCTCAGCGCCGTTGCCTTTGCCTGCAGTACACCGTTCTCCGTGATGCAGTCGTTCCGGTAATCGGGTTCGCCGTGCCGAACAAATATCAGTTTCATTTTCTGTCACCTTCATGCAGTATATTTCCGAACTCTTTTCCTGTGATTATAACAGACATATTGTCAGGATTCAACGTCTTTTCGAAAGTTGGGCATTTTTCTGAAACGTATTCGCATTCTTGCGGATTGCGAAACGCGGCGCGGCGTGCTATACTTCAGACAGAATAAAGAAAGGAGCCTGAATCGTATGGCTGAGTTCAGAAAAGTAATCACAAAACCCGGTGAGATTATTGACTTTGAAACGGTATTTGAAGAAAATCCATATCTTCGTACGGGCGTCCCGAAAAAGAAAGGAACGATCGAGCGGGTGGATTACACAACCTCCGTCTATGAGGACGGAAAGACTTATTCGAAGTACTGCTATGTCTATCTTCCTTACGGTTATGATCCGGACGACAAAGACAAGAAGTATAATGTCCTGTATTTCCAGCACGGCAACACCTGCGAACCCTCGATCTTTTCGATCGGCGGCAACAAGCCGATGTTCGACATGCTCTTTGATTCCGGCGAACTCACGCCCTGCATCATCGTTTCCGTCACCTACTATATGGACCCGATGGGCGACGCGGACCAGCGCGTCTTAAACGGCATGGTGCCCGCAGGCGACGGCGGCTGGCCGGAAATCAAAGGGAATTACTGGAAAGAAGTTATCGAGAGCATCATCCCGGCGGTCGAGCCAAGATTCAATACCTGGCTTACGGATCCGTCCCCGGAAGGCATCAAAGCGACCCGCAGCCACCGCGCATTTTCCGGCTACTCCAGAGGCGGCGCCATGACCTGGCGCATGATCCACCACTGCTTCGAATACTTCCGGTATTTCAGCCCCATGAGCTGTTCTACGAGAGGCGATAAGAAGCGCGGCGAACCGATGTCGGAGCAGGAAGTCATCGACTATGTGACCGCTCCCATGAAGGCGCATCCGGAGCTTCCGTTCTTTATCTACGCGACAAACGGCGGCGATGAGGACATTCTCGAGATGAAAAAGCAGATGAAGTACCTCACAAAGGAGCCCTGCTTCTCCTACGGCTGCGATCCCTCGAAGAACAACATCTATTACTCGATCTCCGACTTCTATCATACGGACTATCTGGTCCCGTATTACTTCTGGAATTCGCTGAAAGTGCTGTTCAGGTAACGGCAGCCGGACAGACAGCGGGCCGAAGCCTTCGGATTCAAGGCTTCGGCCCGCTGCATATTCCTGCGGATGTCAGATATTCAGCCCTGTGGCCTCATCTATCCCGAGCACGATATTCATGTTCTGGATCGCAGCGCCGGAAGCGCCTTTTCCGAGATTGTCGAAACGTGAGGTCACAATGATCCTCTCGTTGTTTCCGCTGACGAAGATCTCCATGTCATCTCTTCCAGACATGTTGTTCGAACCGAAAAAGCCTCTGGTCTCCTGCTCCGAACCCAAAGCCCGAACCTTAATGAACCTGCTTCCCCCGTAATGCTTCCCATGTGCCTGATGCAGGTATTCGCAGACGTTTTCCGTTCCTGCCGGGAGATTCATGATCTCAGGATACAAAAACACCGTCACTTCCATCCCGCTGTAATAGTCCGAAACGATCGGCGAGAACAGCGGAGCCTTCCCGAGTCCGCAGATATACTGCATTTCCGGAAGGTGCTTGTGCTTCTGCGTGAGACCGTACTGTCACGGGGAATCCAGTTCCGGATCTCTGCCTTCTCCTTCATATTCTGCGATCATTTTCTTTCCGCCGCCGCTGTAGCCGGTCAGCGAAAAGCAGCAGAGCTGCGCGTCTTTCTTTACAATTCCGGCGCTTACGAGGGGATACACGAGAGCGATAAAGCCGCTCGCGTGACAGCCCGGGACGGCGATCCGCCTGGACTTTGCAATCCTTTCCCTGAAATCCGCCCCGAGCTCGGCGAAGCCGTAGTCCCATCCGGGGGCGGTTCGGTGTGCCGTGGAAGCGTCAATGATCACGGTGTCCGGATTTTCGGCAAGGCCGGCCGCTTCGACAGCCGCTGCGTCGGGAAGGCAGAGAAAAGTCACGTCCGAAAGGTTGATCAGCCGCTTTCTTTCATTGACATCCTTTCTCAGTTCGCTGTCGATTTTCAGGATTTCGATATCCCTGCGCTCCGAAAAACGTTCAAAAATCTTCAGTCCCGTCGTTCCTTCCGCTCCGTCAATAAATATTTTCTTCATGGTAAGTCTTCCTTCCTGTCAAAAAACGCTTTCTGTGTATTTCTGCAGGGCCGCGGTCTTTTCTCCGGCGTCCCGGCTTTCTCAGTGATGCCGCACCACCGTAAAACGCTGCAGCGTATAGTGTTCGCGCTCCTGAATACCGCCCTTCTTTCGCGCAATTGCCACCTGTTCCTCCACCGAATCCACGCCCTCAAGATCCGGAAGCAGCAGTCCGCGCCGTCTGCCGCAGCTTACGATCACACCGTATTTTTTCACATCGAGATCGTCCTCGGACTCAATGTCCTCCGGCTCCCCGAGAACATCCACGCTGATCTCGAGCCACGGCAGCTCTTCCTCGGTGATCGGCGAAAACCTCGGGTCGCGGGTCGCCGCGCTGATCGCATTTTCAATGATCTCTGAAGCAAGATTTTTCCGGTACGCTTCGGTTGTCCCAATGCAGCCCCTGAGTTTTCCCTGCTTGTGAATCGAGACGAATGCTCCGGCCCGCCTGGAAAGAAGTTCCGCAGGAAGATCTTGCGGCGGACGGATGATCCGGCGTTCCCTAAGATATGTTTCGACGGACTCCCGCGCAAGACGTACATAGGCATCCGACGACGCATTTTTATCCGAAAGCGCTTTCAATGCACGGGTTTCGTACTGCTCAAGAAAATTCCTCGAAAGGTCCTCTCCCTGCGGGTAAAAACTGCAGATTCCGTATCCGACACCCGTTACGGACTCATGGGAATACGCTTCTGCCAAAACGGCCGTCCGGTCGAACATCCCGGCCATAATGACAAAGGATCTGTGTCCGCATTCAGCCGCTTTTTCAAGGAAGTTTTCGTTAAAATCAAACAACTCCCCAAAAGCGGCGCGTCCCATGACATCCATGATCCGCCTGTCATACACGGGGCCTTCCGGGGCATATCCGTACGGTCCGTAAGTCTGAAGCTTATGTGAGAGGTCGCCGCTCGCGATAATGACTGTTTTCCTTCCGGTCTTCTCAACCGCCTCCCGGATGATCTCGCCGAAACGGTAATGGTCCGTGAGCGGAAATCCGGAAAGCCCGATCCTTACGATTTTTCCGCCGCTGTAGTATTTCCGTACAAACCACAGAGGGACCATCGTCCCGTGATCCAGCGATGCATCCCGCTCTCCAAGCGTCCCCGCCGGGAAACCCCGTCCATCCGCGATCCGGCAGATTTCCTCCGCAAGTTCTGTGTCATACTCTTCCTGAAACTTCACCTGCGGCGCCGCAAAAGGCCTGAAAGAGCCTTTTGCGCCTTTCCCCGGCGAAATATGGAAATAATCCGAATACAGAATCGAATGCGGACTGAAAATCAGGATGGTTTCCGGCTGAAGATCTGCGATTTCCTGTCCCACGCGTTCGTACCCGGAAATGGTCTTTGTTATCTCTTTTTCGCTCCCCTTTCCGACATCCGGAATGATCATCGGCGGGTGAGGCACCATAAATGCGGCCAGAATCGACATTTTTTCCCTCTCTCTTTTCTCTACAGTCTGGCTGCCCGTTCCCGCGCACAGCCTTTCGCCGCGTCCCGGTGCCGGATCCGACCGCAATATCGCAGCCGCCGCAGACGGCAGCAGTTCTGGTTTCCATCGTTTCATCGGCGATTATCCGGATGGTCCTGCAGGCTCTTTGGGATACAGTTCAACAGCTTGAATTATACGCAAAATCACGCATTTTTTCAAGATTGAATATGCGTCAGAAACCTTTGTTGCCGGATATAAACATCAGGAGGACATTTATCCATTACGCAAACAGCCGCCGGATTTCCGGAAAACGGCTTGTCTTAAAAAGCATCAACAATAGATCGCTTCATTGCCTGCCTCTTCTTGTTCGGTAATACTGTAAGTTATCACTTCAAAGACATCACATATATCTGGCAGGGATTCGCCTCATCCCAAAGGAGCGGGATTACTTCTAATTCCTTGAAACCGCAGCTTATGTAAAAAAGATTTGTCCTGTCATAATCCTCATACATTCCCATCTTCACGGTCTTGACCTGCATGAACTCATATCCCTGCGATTTGGCAGTTTCTTTCGCCCTTTCTACCAGCTGCCGCCCAATGCCGCTCCTGTGACGATCCTGTAAAACTCCCATAACAGCCAGTTCAACCGTAGCCTTTCCCGTTTCT
>CACYBV010000004.1 GCA_902772745.1 uncultured Eubacteriales bacterium | reverse complement strand
CGAAATCGCTTCCGTAAGACGTTCATGGTTCACGCCCTGGTAGTAGTTTTTGAAAGTGGTATTCAGCGCCGAAGGCAGCAGGGACAGGGAAAACAGCCGGAGTCCCCGCGCCGCAAGCGCCGAAAGCTCCGCCTGTCCATGCGTGAACAGCCGCACCATAAGCGGTGAAAAGAGCCATACCAGCAAGATCACAAGAGCATTCATCAGCACCGCCCATTCGCACTGGACCCGTACAAGGTTCACGAGAGAATTACGGTCCTTATCATGATAGAAGAAAGCCGAAAGCGTCAGCGAAACCGCCGCGGGTCCGGAGCCGAAACAATAGCAGATGTTCCCGATGGACGTGATCACCGTGTAAGCTGCGACCGCGCGCACGGAACCGGTGTTCATCAGGAGCTTGTTCACAAGGAGCACCAGGAGCACCAGGCTGACCTGGTTGATGACCGTAGGCAGACCGCCCCGGAATATCCCCGCGTACATGTCCTTCCTGAGTCCTTCCCTGCGGATCCGGAACATGCACTTTTTCCCGATAAAATAGGTGATTCCGGTTCCGAAGGCGATATAGTAGCTCATCGAGGAGGCGAATCCCATCCCGAAGGTTCCGCCCTGAAACACAAAGACATTCAGGATATCGAAGGCCACATCCGATACTGTCATCAGAAGAACCGCAATCACAAGAAGCGTCCGTTTTCCGGCGATCTGGAGGAAGGGAATCATGATCATCGAAAAAATAAAGGCCGGCGCACCGATAATGAAGCCCCGAAGATAATCCTGCGTCAGCCGATGCACTTCATTGTCCGATGCGGCTTTCCCGGCGCCAAGAAGCGTCGAAAGCGGCGATGAAAGCGACAGCACGAGCGCGAATCCCACGGCTGCGACGATGCCCGCCATCAGGATTGAGCAGCTGAAGCAGGCATTCATCTCTTCCCGGTCGCCCGTCCCCATCGCCTTCCCGCATACGACCTGGATGCCCGAAGACAGCATGCTCCCAAAGGCTGCGAACACAAGAAGCACCGGGGATGCGAGTCCGTAGGCGGTGATGGAATTTTCACCGAGAAAACGTCCGATCATGATGCTGTCAATCAGCATGCAGATCGTGACGGTCATGGCGGAAATAATCTGTGTTACAAGCATTTGCCTGTATATTCTGCGGATCATCAGTTAAAGCGCTCCTTATTCCATACTCTCTTATATGATACCATATCTGAAAAATATTACAAGAGAAACGCCGAAGCAGGCCGGAAGTTCCTTCTTCTTATATAATCACACTCCGTCGTCAAGGAAAGCCCTATTGAGAAATAAAACGTTCTGTGATAAAATGTTTTACAGTTTTTCGGACTGAGAGGATGAAAAAGTGAGCGGATCAGGAAGCAGGCAGCCTGTTCATCTTGTGCTGCTGCATTCAAACGATATTCACGGCGCTTTCGCGCCGAAAACCGAAGACGGCGTAAAAAAGGGCGGGATCTCCCTGCTCTCGGGTTTTGTCCAGAAGACAAGGCGCGAAGAGAAAAACGTGATCTACGCAATGGCAGGGGATCTCTTTATGGGGTCGATCATCGACCAGGAATTCCGCGGGCTTTCGACAATCCGGCTTGCAAACGCGCTCGCGCCGGATATCTTCACGGTCGGGAACCACGAGATCGATTACGGCCTTTCCCACCTGCTGTTTCTCGAGAAATGCGCCGACTTCCCGATCATCTGCGCGAATCTTACGGTCCGGGAACTGAACCGGACGATCTTCCGGCCTTTTGCCGATATCGAACGGGGCGGAATCACCGTACGCTTCATCGGTCTTCTCACGGAAAGTATTTCCGGGAAAATCCAGCAGGAAAACCTGATTGACCGCGAAATCAGCGTACGGGACGTATATAAGGAACTCGGACGCGTGATGAAGCAGCTGCAGCGGGAAAAACCCGCTGATGTCACTGTGCTTCTGACGCATCTCGGGATCGCCGACGATCGCGCGCTCGCCGAAAAGATCCCTCCGGAGTGGGGCGTGGACTTTATCATCGGCGGGCATTCACACACGCTGATGGAAGCACCGGAAATTGTGAACGGAATCCCCGTCATCCAGGCCGGATCAGGGTCCGCACAGATCGGGCGTTTTGATATCGATGTCGACCCGGACACCCGGAAAACGGACAGCTGGTCCTGGCAGCTCATCCCGATCGACGAACGCAATTCCGAGCCGGACGAGCTTCTTGAGTTCTACCAGGAGCGCTACCAGCGGGAGGTGGATGTAAAGTACAGGAAGACGCTCGCGGCGCTCCCAAGGACCTATGTGCACGACGGATTCCACCGGGAAACCGAGGTGCTTGATCTGTTTACAGACCTGTACCGGGAGGCATTTGGGACGGATGTGTTCCTCCTGTCCAGCAATTCGATCCGGGTGAGAAGTTTCGGCCCGGCCGTCACGAAAAAAGACATCCTGATGGCGCTTCCTTACGACAACGAAGTCTTTTCCGTCACAATGAGCGGGGAGCGGCTGGACCGCATGATCCGGTACATGCTGCGGAAGGAATCCTGGGAAGGCGTGAATATCTATATCCTCTTCTCGGGAACCATGCAGATCGAGTTTGACAAAAAAGAGCGGTTTGTGCGGGAAGTACGGATTTTCGGGGAGAAGCCGGATCCAAAGAGGATGTACACGGTCGGAATCACATCCTACGTTCGAAAGAATCTGCAGGCATTCCTGGGGATTTCGGAGGACGAGCTTCCGATTGCAAAGCTTGCGTCGGAAGACCGGCCCGGGATCGAGGAATTCCTGTTTGGCCGGGGGACTTTTGAACTGAAAAACTGGGGAAGAGTCATTATGACGGAACAGGACGCCTGAAGATATTGCGCTGTCCTTTTTCGAAAAGCATTCACCCCCTTGTCCGGCAAAAAGAGCAGCAAACCGGAAAAACACCTGCTCAATAGTTACAAAAATACAAATAATATGGCGTATTTTTTTACTTGCGCATGCTTTTCTGATACGCTATAATATTTTCCCGGGATGAATCGATCCCTTAAGATATGCAATAGAAACCGGAGGTTTACTTATGGCACGACTGGTAGGAACTGTTTCACGGGGCATCCGTACGCCCATTATCCGTGAAGGCGACGACATTGTCAGAATTGTGACGGAATCGGTGCTTGCGGCAGCCGAAGACCCGGACTGGGGGTTCCGCTTCCGCGACCGCGACATTCTCTGCATGACCGAGGCGATTGTGGCCCGCGCACAGGGAAATTACGCAAGCGTCGACAACATTGCGGCAGATGTGAAGGCGAAGACCGGAGGAAAGACGGTCGGCGTCGTCTTCCCGATTCTCTCAAGAAACCGTTTCGCGATCTGCCTTCGGGGCATCGCGCGCGGCGTTGAAAAAGTTGTCCTGCAGCTTTCCTGGCCGGCGGATGAAGTCGGCAACCACCTGATCGAAGAGGATCTTCTGGATTCGGTGGACGCAGATCCCTACCGCGACGTGCTGGACATCAAAAAGTACCGCGAGCTTTTCGGCTACAGGGTGCACCGCTTCACCGGCGTCGACTATGTCGATTATTACCAGAAGCTGATCGAAGAGGAAGGCGCCGAATGCGAGATCGTCTTCGCGAACGATCCCCGCGTCATCCTCAACTATACGAAAACCGTGCTCGCCTGCGACATTCACACGCTTCCGCACACGAAGAAGCTCCTGAAAGAAGCCGGTGCCGAATGCCTTCTCGGGCTTCCGGACATCATGAATGCCCCGGTCGGCGGCAGCGGATACAACGAAGCATACGGGCTTCTCGGCTCCAACAAAGCGACCGAAGAATCCGTTAAGCTCTTCCCCCGGGACGCGCAGCCGATCGTCGAGGAGATTCAGAAAATCATCTTCGACAAGACCGGAAAGCGTATCGAAGTCATGGTCTACGGTGACGGCGGCTTCAAGGATCCGATGGGCGGCATCTGGGAATTTGCGGACCCCGTCGTGGCTCCCTTCTTTACGGAAGGCCTCCGCGGCACGCCGAACGAACTCAAGATCAAATACCTTGCGGACAATGATTTCGGTGCTCTCGAAGGCGAAGAGCTGAAGGAAGCGATCCGCGCCGAGATTGAAAAGAAGGATGCGGACCTCGTCGGCAAGATGGCTTCCGAAGGCACGACGCCCCGCCAGCTCACGGACCTCATCGGCTCCCTTTCCGACCTGACCTCCGGTTCCGGCGACAAGGGCACCCCGGTCGTGTATATCCAGGGATATTTCGACAATTACTCTACAGACTGAGACGGCTGTCTCAGGGAAAATCAAGGAGCCCTTCCCCTGCCGGGGAAGGGCTCCTGTTTTTCCGAAATAACCGTATCTTCGCTTATCCTTCCGGATTCAGGGTCTCGCTGACGGTCTTTGCAGCCTCGTCAGACAGGCCGGACACGTTGATGTTGCGGTTTACCTTTGCATCGTAGGTCTGGGCCTTCATAACCTCCACGAGGTCGAGCCCGGTAACCTCCTTCACGGACTCGATGGTTTTCGCAAGGACATTCGGAACGTAGCCGCCCATCTGGGAAACGCCGGACTCGCCGTTTGCACCGCCGTCGATGATTGTGATCCTGTCGATGGACTCCATCGGTTTTGCGATCGCGGCCGCCATCTCGGGGAGGGCTTTGACGATCATTTCCATCATCGCGGCCTGGCCGTATTTCTTCATGGCTTCGGCTTTCTTCTCAAGCGCTTCCGCTTCCGCGATGCCCTTGGCTTCGATGGCCTTCGCTTCCGCCTCGCCGACGGCGCGGATGCCTTCCGCTTCCTTGGCTTTTGCATAGAGTTCGGCCTCTGCCTGAACTTTGCGGGCTTCCGCTTCTTTTTCTCTCTCGAACCGCTCCGCCTCCGCTTTCCGCTGCCGTTCAAACAGCTCGGCTTCCGCCTGCTGCTGACGCGCGTATTTCTCAGCTTCGGCTTTCTTTTTGATCTGCGCATCGAGCGTCTGCTCGGTGACTTCGACGTCCTTTTTCTTGAGCTCGATCTCGCGCTCCTGGCGGGCAATGTTCGCGTTCGCCGTCGCGACCTCGATGGTCTTCCGCTGCTCCTGCTGCTGGATTTCATAAGCCGCATCCGCTTCCGCCTGTTTCACGTCGGATTCGCGCTTCAGTTCCGCCTGACGGATACGGAGTTCGTTCTTTCTCGCCGCAATCTCGGTTTCCGCAGCAACCTGCGCCTCGTTTGCGAGCCGTTTCGCTTCCGCCTCGGCAACTGCCACGTCCTTTTCCGCCTGCGCTTTCGCAATCGACGCGTCCTTCTGGATCTGCGACATATTGTCCTGGCCGAGGGCGATAATCAGACCTTTTTCGTCTTCAATCCGCTGGATATTGCAGGAAATGATCTCGATGCCGAGCGCGTTCATGTCGGTCTGCGCCTTGGACTGCACCTCGTCGCCGAATTTCTTCCGGTCGGTGTTCAGCTCTTTCAGCTTGACCGTACCGATGATCTCACGCATGTTGCCCTGCAGGGAATCTGTAAGCGCTTCGCAGATCTGCTTCTCGGTCATGTTCAGGAAGTTCTTCATCGCGACCTTGATTCCTTCGGGATCGGTCTTCACGCGGACCTTCGCGACCGCATCAATGTCCACACCGATGAAATCCAGCGTCGGCACATAGCCGTTTGTCTTAATATCGATTGAGATCTGTTTCAGGACGAGCACGTCTTTTCGCTGCAGGAAAGGAAGCTTGATCCCCGCCTGCCCGATCAGAATCTTCGGATCCTTCCGGAGGCCGGAAATGATAAAGGCTTTGTCCGGCGGCGCCTTGACGTAACCTGTAACAATGATGATAATCAGAAACACCACCGCTGCGATAATCAGCGGAATCAGAAATCTGCCCATGTCTCCCATGATTTTCCCCTTTCTGCGTAATATCCCGCCGGGAAGCCGGCCGGTTTGCAAATGTGCCATGCGAAGCTGTGACTGCCTCGCTTTCCCTATAATATACGCTATCCGGAAGCTGAAATACAGGGCGGTTTCCGCAGAATAGAATCTGCTAATCCGCCGCAGAACTTCCGATAAAGCTTCTCCTTCTTTCCCGTTTTTATTCCTCCGGGAAATTCAGTTTCCAGACCTTTTCCGCCAGTTTCGGCGATCCGAAATCGACGATGATCCACGCGCCGCCCTGAAGTTTTCCATATGCCTCTTTGGAGAAATCCTCTTTCAGCAGTTTTTTATTCAGTTTTTTTGCAAAGCGGTACGGATGCCCTAATTTCGCGGGCCCTTTGGTGGAAAGGAAGTCCAGGGTCACGTCTCCGTTCGAAGCGCTTTCCCGAAGCGTTTCCGTGAAAGCGTCCCACTTCATATTCACATTGTACTCAAAACGGTCCTGTACCCGCAGGACAAATCCGCCGTTTTCCGTATCCACGTAAGGCGGTGAAACATAATCGCTGCCCGACTTCGGCTGATCCGCCCAGAGAAGCGGGATACCGGCCTTTGCTCCGATCTGCAGTTCGTCCTCGTAGCGGCGGAACAGCACAAGCTTTCCCCTGGCTTCTCCCATCGTCGGGATTTCCGAAGTTTCAAGTACCGGGACGTCCGACGCAAGAAGCGCATCGGAAAGGAGCTTCTGAAAGCCGGAGATGTTCTCGTTCCCGTCTTCTTTTTTGACGGCAAAGAGAATGCACTCCGTCGGATTCTTTTCGAGGAATTCCCCGCAGTCCTGAAGCACCGCCGAAAGGTACAGCTTTTTGCTCCACAGCGCGTTCCCGGTCCTGCAGTTTGTGAAGCCGTGCACCAGCTTCAGCTCCTGCCCGTCCGGACTGAGGCGGATATCAAGATATCTGAAACCCGCATTGAGCTGTTCCCCGATCGACAGCGACTGGCATTTGGAGAAGTAAGCCAGCTGGACATACTGTGTCGCCGAGTCATGCGTGCCCGGAATCGCCAGCTCCGACAGAAGCTGTTCATCCGGCACATCGGCCATCCAGTTTTCGGAGCCGTATACCGGATAGGTGTCAGCCTTCTGAATATTAGGCAGAAGTGTAAACCAGCCGAGCACCAATAAAGCCACAATGAACAGGGCAAACAGAACCAGAACGGCCGGTTTTGCTTTCCGCTTTTCATTCTCCATACTCAAAACCTCTCTTTCCTCAGCGAACGGGCTTTTATATAACGGGATCGGCCCATTCCCGGTTCATCTCCGTCCGGACATAATCCAGCACTTCCAGTGCATGTGCGGCAAGATAATCCCGAAGCAACAACGCACACTTCTTCGTCCGATCGTACTCCTGCGGAGTGATTTTCCCTCCGGAAAAAGCCGCTTCCAGTTCGTCTTCATCCAGGATCCGCACTTCGCCTCCCGGATTTACGACAATGTCGAGGTACATGTCACGGTAAACCGGATTCTCGGGGTCCGTAAAATCATTCCCTGCAGTAATATCGATATAGATTTCCAGAAGTTCCTTCTCCGGGCTGAATGCCGCAGAAATCCAGAAATACCGGTCCTTCGGCGCAAGAATCAGCCAGAAGTAGCCGCAATCCGACACGGTAAGACGCGCATTGCCGGGACCGACGACAAGCGGTTCGTCGATCTCTGCGATGCGGTAGCGCGCCTCTCTCCCGCTGATTCCCATAAAGCAGGGCGTGCAGAAGTCCTCCGTCTGAAAATCCGCGATCGAGATGCCCGTCCAGTGATTCTGGTAAAGATCCCTGATTTCACTCCTGATTGCCGCCATAGGCCTCCTTGTGATATTCCCTGCTCTTCCCGGAAGTCTGTTTCCGGCGGGTCCGTTTCACGCCTCAAAAAGTGCCGCATGAAAAGCCGCCGGGTTATTTTTCACATGATAACACCTTTCAGCCCTTTCCGTCAAGTTGCAGTTGATTTATCATCGATTTCCATGTATACTTGGAAAGTAACTACGGGTATGGGAAAAGGAGATTGCCGTCATGGGAAGAAAATCCGTTAAGACCAACAAAAACGCCTACCAGCTCTCAAGAGAAGCCGCCGGCCTTACCCGGGAACGCGCAGGTGAGCTCATGGACTTCGTCAGCGATGACCGGATCGAGAAAATCGAGTCCGAGCGCTCCCTTCCGCATCCGGAAGAAGTGCTCGCAATGTCCCAGTGCTACCGCGACGCGCGTCTCTGCAATTACTACTGCTCGCACGAATGCCCCATCGGCCAGGTCTATGTCCCGGAAATCGAGCTGAAATCCCTCTCGCAGATTACGCTCGAAACCGTAAATGCCATCAATTCCCTCGACAGGCGCAAGGACCGCCTCATCGAGATAGCGGTCGACGGCCGCATCAATCCGGATGAGCAGGCGGACTTCGACGATATCCGCCGCGAACTTGACAATATCTCACAGGCTGTCCAGACCCTCCGCATGTGGATCGACCATCAGGAGAAAACCGCCGGGGACTGATGTCTTCTGGCGGAGACGGACGGACAGCCCGGACAGAACAGACCTTTCTCCCAAGGAGACGGTTCCAGGTCTCCTTGGGAGAAAGGTCTGTTCTGTCTTAGGCTGTCCTTTGAATCTCTGTCCTTTCAGATCTTCTCCCCCCACAGCGCTTCGATGAAGGATTTCTCCGGAAGCCAGTCCGAATAGGCGGCGGCGGTTCCGACCGCAACCGAAAAGCGGAGGGCAAAGCCGTAATCGCCGGTGATCTCAAAAGCGCGTAGAAAGCCCGCAATCATCGAGTCGCCGGCCGCGACGGTATTCAGGGTACGGCCCGGCGGAACCTGCGGCGGGGCGGCGCGGAAGAGATCGCCGTTTTCGGTAAGAAGCACCGCTCCTTTTGCACCGAGGGAGACCATCACGTTTCGGGCGCCGAGTGTCTGGAGCGCCTGCATTGCCTCCTGCAGTTTTTGATCATCCGTCAGCGGACGGCCTGCGATCGCCTCGATCTCCTCGTCGTTCGGCTTGATCAGGAAAGGCCGCAGGGGAAGCGCCGAAAGCAGGGCTTCGCCGTAGGTGTCAAGGATCACCCGGGCTTTTGTTGAAGCCATCATATCGCGATAAAAGCCGGTTTCTGCGCCTTTCGGCAGGCTTCCGGAAAAGATCACGAGATCGTCGGCAGAAAGCCCGAAAAGGCGGTTTTTCAGCCTCAGGACGAGCGCTTCCGAGAGGGTGACGCCCGACCCGTTGAATTCGGTGATCTGTCCTGTGTTGATCTTCACATTGATGCGGCTGAAGCCCGCGCCTGTATCGATCATTTCCGTATCCACATCCTCCGCCAGGAGAAGCCGTCTGAGCTCCGCACCGGTAAATCCCGCTGTGAAGGCAATCGCGATACTCTTCATCCCGAGCCGCGACAGCACCATCGAGACATTCAGGCCTTTTCCGCCGGGAACAATGTATTCGTCATGTGTGCGGTTCGTTTTTCCTTCGCGAAAGCCCTCCGTCACTGCGAAATAATCCAGCGAAGGATTCAGTGTGACTGTATAGATCATGGGGTTCTCCTTTTTTGGAATAAGCATTTCATTTTATGGCCTGCTGCATGTATCTGCAGGAAAAAGTCTTAGTAAAGCTCCGGATATTCCTGACATTCAATATAGCACACAAACCCCTGCCTTGACAAGCTTTCATCATTATTCAGACGGCCCCTGAAATTGAACCCCATGGTCATTTCGGACAGACAGCAGGATCAGCAGACAATCAGAAGAAAAACTTGACATTATATATATATATATATATATAATTGAGAAAAAAAGAAAGGAGTCCCTCTTTTCCAGCCATACTAAGGAAGAGGGCGACGCGTATGTTTATCATGAAGAGAAAGTATTTTACCTTCTTTGCTGTACTCCTGATCGTTATTCTGGTTTTTGCAGCCTGCGGAAACAAGTCCGGGAACGAATCACAGCCGGGCAGTCAGGCCAAAGACACTTCCGCCGAAGCTACGCAGCAGCCTTCCGAAGCTTCGACAGTTTATGAACCGTCAAAGGGACTGGAATTTAAAAGCAGCGGCAACGGTACCTGCATACTTACGGGACCGGGAACCTTTGCCGGTGACACCTTGGTAATCCCTTCTGTAAGCCCGGATGGGGATACTGTTACAGAAATCGACGAAGGGGCTCTTTCTGAATGCAAGGCAAAAGTTCTCGTTCTTTCCGGCGTTACGATGAAACTGGATACGATTTCTTTATCTGATGGCAGCTTTGAAGAAATCATTATTGAAAAAAGTGAACTGAATCTTGAATCACAGGCAATAGCGGGCTGCGGCAAGGTTACAAGAATGACCGTCACAGACAGTAAACTCACTTGCGATAACCACGCATTTTCAGAAACAGGAGACCTTGCAGCAATCACAATATCCGACTCTAAGCTTGAATTACAGTCCGCTATATTTGATGATGGCAGTGTCCAAAAGCTGAGTATTGATAATTGTGACATAAGTACAGGAGAAGAATGCTTTAGAGCGACCCCTGACTTGGAAACTATTGAACTGTCAAACAGTAAAATTGATCTTGGCAGGCTTTGTTTCTATGACTGCGGCAATAATATGGCTGTCTCAATAAGCAACTGTGAAGGCAAAATCGGAGAAACATGTTTCGGAAAAAGCGATGTGGCCGAATTATCAATAAGTGATTGTACTCTTGAGATCGGAGAAAGTGCATTTTCTGATCTGAAAAACCTGAAAACGATCCTGATCGGCAGCGGAAATATTGAAATCGGGCAAGAATGTTTCAGTTACTGTGAATCTTTAAAGGAAGTCACGATTTCAGATAAAGCCGTAATCAAAGTCGGCTCCAGCGCTTTCTACGGCTGTGACGATAATCTGGTGATCAACTATAAGGGAAAGCAGTATACCGCCGATACCATAGAGGAGTTTAAATAACGGGTCCATAAATCATTTCATACTCGTATATGGAGCGGGCACCTGTCCCGCTCCATTTTTATGACTGTCTGCCGGTTTTTTCGGTGTATGGGATGCAATAAGGTGACGGTTGACTTTTTCCGCATCTGTGATACACTGTCTGTAAAGTCATCAAGCCAGACGGTCGGAAACCCCGTCTGCAGAAAGGACCGAACATGAAAAAGGGATTATTGAGAAAAGCAGCCGCCCTTCTTCTTAGTCTGCTCCTCGCCGCGGCAGCTCTCGGAAGCTGCACAAATAAGCAGGAGCCGGCAGAAACCCAGAAGAGCGTTCAGGAAAGCTCCGAGACCGCTTCCGAAAAGCAGGAGGCGCCCGAAACTGCGGAGACAGCGGCGGACGCAGAGAGCAGTTCCGAAACCGCTCCGGAAGAAGAACCGAAGTTCCACAAACTTCATGTGGAAGGCATCAACCTCGTCAACGAGAAAAACGAACCGGTGCAGCTTAAGGGCATCAGCACGCACGGCATCGCCTGGTTCCCCGAGTACATCAATGAGGAATGCTTCCATCAGCTTCATACTGAATGGGGCTGTGATATTATCCGCCTCGCGATGTACACGCAGGAAAACATGGGTTATACGACGAAAAACGGCGACCCGGAGAAGATGAAGGAGCTGATCGACAAAGGCGTGAATCTCTGTACCGAGGAAGGCATGTATGTGCTCATCGACTGGCACATCTTATCGGACGGCAATCCGAACATGCATAAGGACGAGGCGATCGCTTTCTTCGACGAGATGTCCAAAAAATACGCGGATCACGACAATGTGCTCTACGAGATCTGCAACGAGCCCAACAACTGCCAGTGGGACGTGATCAAAGCCTACGCTGAGGAAGTGATCCCGGTCATCCGGAAAAACGACCCGGACAGCGTCGTCATCGTCGGAACCCCGAGCTGGTCCAAGCTTGTCCAGGCGCCCACATACAACCCGCTCGAGTTCGAAAACGTGATGTACACCCTTCACTTCTACGCGGAAACGCATAAGCAGTCACTCAGGAACGATGCGATTGACGCGATGTCGAAGGGCATTCCGATCTTCGTCACCGAATACGGCATCTCGGATTCCTCCGGAAAAGGCATCGCGAACACCGGGGAAGGCGATCTCTGGACCGAGTTCCTCGATGAAAACCACATCAGTTCCTGCTGCTGGAACCTCTCCAACAAGGATGAGACCTGTGCGCTGATCAAACCGGACTGCACCAAGACCTCGGGCTTTACCGATGACGACCTCTCCGATTCGGGCCGCTGGCTGAAAAAGTATCTGCAGAAGTAAGCAGTAAACCCGGGCTCCGGCTTCAGTGCAAAGGCTCCGGGCCTGGGATGCCCCTCCGAATTCAATAGTGCCTTCCTCTTTTCGAAACCGTTCCCGGTCTCGAAAAGAAGAAGGCACTATCTGTTTTTTGGGACGTCCCAGGCCCGAAGCCTTTACAAAAAGGGCTGGATCTTCCCGTTTATCGATTACTTGCTGCTTCCCGGAATTACCACCTGGTCCTCGTCGCAGCAGGGATCAACATATGCCGGATCCGGCTCTTTTTCGCGGCTCTTCGTGACGTCGCCGATACCGGTCATCTCGGAGAAGAGGATCGGGTTCTTGACGCTCTGGACCATGTCGGTCGGGATGATGATCTTGGCCGAATGGCCGTCCGCGACCTTCACCATCGCTTCATAGCGCTTCAGTTCGAGGACACGTTCGTCGATCCTGGCGTTCAGGAGTTCCTTGATGCCGTCCGCTTCTGCTTTCTTGGCAAGGAAAATCGCCTGTGCTTCACCCTGTGCCCGGGCAATCCTCGCGTCGCGTTCGCCTTCTGCTGCAAGCACGATCGCCTGCTTGTCGCCTTCGGCTCTTGTGATGACCGCCTGCTTGTGGCCTTCCGCCTCGAGAACGGTCTGGCGGCGTTCACGTTCCGCCTTCATTTCCTTTTCCATCGAAGCCCGGATTTCCGCGGGCGGGATGATGTTCTTCAGCTCCACGCGCTCAACCTTGATGCCCCAGCGGTCCGTCGCTTCGTCGAGGGTCTGCGTGAGCCGGCCGTTGATGGTGTCACGGGAGGTGAGGGATTCGTCGAGGGTCAGCTCGCCGACAATGTTACGAAGGGTCGTCGCCGAGAGGTTTTCCAAAGCGACCACCGGATCATGCGCGCCATAGGCGAAAAGCTTCGCGTCAAAGATATGGAAGTACACGACCGAGTCGATCTGGATCGTGACGTTATCCTTGGTGATCACGGGCTGCGGCGGGGTGTCGAGTACCTGCTCCTTTAAGGAAGCGCGCTTTGCGATGCGCTCGATGATCGGAACCTTTAAGTGCAGGCCCGCTTCCCAGGTCTTTTTATACTTCCCGAGGCGTTCGACGACAAACTGCATCGCCTGCGGGACAATGATGATGCTCCTGAAAATCACGATCAGCACAAAAAGGATGACCAGAATGGTGATGATGATTCCGAGCACCTGTCCGCTGTTTGCGGATGAGGCTTTCATTAATACTGCGCTTACCATATAGTCTCAAACCTTCCTTTCTCTTGCCGGAAACAGCCGTATGAAAAAACCGTTCCGATAATCAGCCTGTATTGCCGTTTTCCTTAGTATAGCGCGCTTTCCTGAAAAGGTAAAGCATAAATAACGGCGGATTATGCGCTTTTATTCTCTCCTTCCGGGCGGTTTTTTCGTAAAAAGCGCTGTCGGATCCCGGAAACCAGTTCGCGAAGCACCCCAACCCGCATCAGGTACAAAAGGAGGAGATACACAGAGAAAAAGACCGCGGCGGATGCGAGGAGCACCGCGATGTTCCGCCAGGAAAGATACCGGAAGCCGAATGCGAACGCGCCGGAAAGCAGAAGCGCGAGGAGGATCCTGAGGTACGGAATCCCCGAAAAAAGCTGCCGGAGCCAGTTTCGGAGCGCAAAAGCCTGGATAAAAAGCACGACAAATTCCGCGGCAAGCGTTCCGACCGCGGCGCCGGCCGGACCGTAACGCGGGATCAGGAGCAGGTTCAGTACAAGGTCCGTCGCCGCGCCGAGGATTTCCGATAAGAAGACCGCCTTCTCCCGATGAAGCGGCACAAGGATCTGCATGCCGAGGATGTTCGTAAGCCCGATCAAAAGAAGCGTCGGCATCAGAATCCGAAGAGACAGCGTTCCCGGAAGGAATTCACTGCCCGCGATCAGGATGATGCCCTGCTTCGCGTACAGGAAAAAGTACAGTGCGCAGGCCGGCGCGAGGAGGAAAACCACGCTGAGCGCTTTTTTTGACATCAGACGGAATTCTTCAAAGCGTTTCTGTTCGACGTAGTAGGAAGCGCGCGGCAAAAGAACCGCCCCGAGGGAAGTCACCGCCGCCGAGAGGGCGGTCTTGATTTTCGCAGCCGTTCCGTAATAGCCGGTTTCCGTATCGCCCTTCATAAAGCCGAGCATGAGCGTGTCGAGGTTTGTGTAGATCGTCACGGCAAAGGACATCAGGAAAAAAGTCATGACCGGCCGGAGGTGCCTCCGGATCGAGAGACCTTTCTGAGGTCTGATGCGGATCACTTTCCGAACCGAAAGGAAATTCAGGATGAAATGCCCGTAGAGCCCCGCAGTCAGGATCAGGCCGTATCGGAGCACATGCGCATCGGAGCGGATCATCAAAAACATCAGAAGAAGCGCGAGGAGCTTGACCGCAAGCGAGCGGACCGCCATGAAGGTGTAGTCCTCGACGGCCATGAACAGCCACTCCATACCGATCATCGACAGGACGAGGCAGGAGCTCATCAGGATGATCAGCGTTTTCTCTTCCCTGAGCTTCGGGATTGTGAGGATTCCCGCGCCGAGGCAGAGAAAGGAAAACAGGCTCATCACGAGGTTCAGCAGAAGGAGCTCCTGCGCGGTCCTCGAGAGTTCTTCTTTGTTGTCCCGGACCGCCGCGCAGGCACGGACGCCGTAAACCGGAATCCCGAGCTGGGCAAACATATTGAAATAGGTCGTCAGGGAGTGTACAAAAAGCACGCGTCCGGTCCCGGAAGGGCCGAGCACGCGCGCCGCATAAGGATAGGTGATGAGGGAGAAAAGGAAAGAAGACATGGTGAGAACCGCATTCATCACCGCGTTCAGTTTGAGGTTCTTTTCTTTCTTCATGTACGCTTCCCTCACTCCTCTGTGATATGAAGGGTTCTTTTCCGTAAAATGTTTATTCCGGGAATTCAATCTGCGGTCTGAATTTCCGTCCGTCGCGATACGAGCGCCAGATAGTTCCGAGCTTTTCGGTTTTTCCGGATTTCGCACGGGTAAGCACCTTGACGCTGTGATAGAGCACCCGAAGAAGAAGGTACGCTGATCCCGCGATTCCTTCCCGGCGGTAAAGGTACCGCTCGTTTCGATAAAGGCAGCGGTAGCGCCACAGCCGGTCAGAGGACTCCTGCTCGATTCCGACCTTCTCATTGCTGTTCATCATATGGTCAGCACGGCTTCCCGGAACCATATAGCAGGGGAGCTTCCTCGAAATCCGCCGCGAATACTCCAGGTCGTCCGCCCAGATGAAGAATTCCCGGATCGGAAGCCCGAAGGTCCGGACCGTCTCCGCCTTCACAAAAAAGGACACAAATGTCGCCATGACGACCGGGACGAACGGGGATGCGTAGTCACTGACCTTCGTGTGCCGGCCTGCGCGCTGGATATTCATGCTGCAGAGTTCGTCTGTTTTCCGGAAATATGCGACGCCGGAAAGGAAGCCGTAGTTTCCCTGAAGCCTCCGGTCCGCCTCAAAAAGCGCCGAAAGCGCATCCTCACGGACCTCCGTATCGTCATCCATCAGCCAGATATATTGATAGCCCAGTTTGAGCGCAAGTTTCATCCCTTCCGCGAATCCGCCCGCGCCGCCGAGGTTTTCACCGGTATTATGGTAACGGATTTCACCGGAAACGATCATCGGCTGCAGCATTTCCTCCGTCCCGTCCGTACTCCCGTTATCGATGATCAGGATGTCGCAGGGTCTTTTCTCCCGGAGGAGGCAGCGGATGCACGACTGCAGCAGCTCTTTTCGGTTATAGGTCACGACCACGGCCGCTGTGTCTCTCACGTTCAGAAACTCTCCTTGTATCGTTTATGCAGGAATTTTGCCCTCAGAAATGCCCTGCCCTTCTTGAACCAGTTCACTTTCCCGAGGTAGACCATCGGAAGTTCCCCGATCCGCGTTTTTTCAATCCGGCCGCTTTCGATCTCATGGTCCAGCCAGACATTCAGCAGGATTTCCGCAATCCTTCCGATGTAGCGGCGCTGGTAGGCGGATTCTTCCCGAAGCTCAAAGCGCCGTTCCAGTTCTCCGAGGATCGAAAAAAGCCAGCTGCAGTAGTCCGAAAGGTATGGCTCTTTCATCACCATCATGTTGAACATATGCGCCGAACGCGCCTTCATCACCCGGTCAAAGGCCGGAAGATATGCCGGGTATCGTTCCCCGATGATATCCCGCACGGTATCCAGCTGTGAAGCATCATGGGTATGTGCATAATGGGAATACAGGGTTTCGATGTAATAATTCTGCTTTTTCGGAAGGATCAGGTCCTTTTCCTTAAGGATTTCCGTAAGCTCCCGGGAAGTCAGGATCTTCTGAAACGCTTTTTCTTCTTTTCCGCTTTTGGCTTCCCCGCCGGATGATTTCTTCTTCCCGGCAAAAAACCTGCGGTAATGCACGAGCCCCAGCGCTTCGCAGCCGAGATTCTTCCAGGCATAATAAAGCGCAGTCAGCTCACAGTACAGCGGGTTTTTTTCGGAAATATTGTCACCCCGGTCGTCCGGTTCGTACGGCGGCTGCTCCGCTTTTCCCCGCGAAAGCGCCGCGCCGGCAGAGACCGGAAGGTAGCACTCTCCTTCCGGAAGCTTCGTTTCCTTATGTGCGGCAATCACGATCCTGACCATAGCATCTCCAAAAAAGCATGTCTTTTGTTATTGTAGCACAGGTATCGTGAAAATGCTACCGAAAAAAACCGGCAGCATGCCCTACATCAGCTCGGACTTCAGCGCGTCGATCGGGTTATCCTTTCTGAGCCTGTGGCGTGCGTAGAGCATGGTCGCAAAAACGACGAGAAAAACGGATCCGACGGCGATCAAAAGACTTTGCCACGGTATGAAGTAGGAAACATCGAAGCTGATTTTCGTAATGCGGTAGATCGCATAGGTCATGAGAACAGCACCCGGGAGGCCGAAAAGGAGTCCCTTCAGGCCGTAGATCAGGCATTCGTAATTCAGCATTTTCCTGAGGCCCGATTCCGCGAGGCCGACGGATCTCAGCATCGCGAATTCCCGGCGCCTAAGCAGGATATTCGTCGAAATCGTGTTAAAGACGTTCGCAGTCGCAATCAGAGAAATCAGGATGATAAAGCCGTAGGAGAAAACGTTGATGACGAGGACCGACATACGGACGGATTCGCGGGATTTCGCATAATCCATGACGGAAGATTCCGCCGCCACCCGGTCCCTGAAAAGCTCCGCCAGCTTGTCTGCGGTCTCCGAATGATTCGAGGAGCGGACGGAAATTACCGCTGAACCGCCCCGGCTCCGAAGTTCTTCCGTCATGACCTCTTCATAGGCGGAAAGCGGGTAAATCAGCACCGGCTCATTGTTTCGAAAAGCTCCGAGCGGCAGCGAGGCGCTGAGCGCTCCGATGGTGAATTCCGAAGTTATGCGGGCATCTTCCGGATTCATTACGAGTGCTTTTTCAGGGTCAGCGTCCTGAATGCCCAGTCCTGCCTGATCCAGTTCATTAAGATAGTCAAGCGGATACCAGACAACCTGGTCCGGCGTCTCCTTGCCGGGAACGAGTTCCCCTTCGTCTCCGTAACTGACAATACTATAGCCTTCTATATCACGGATTTCCCAGGCTGAAATCCGCACAGGAAGCGCATCCTTTTTCAGGAGATCGTAACTGTAAAACTTCCGCCCGCCGTCCGCATAATAGCTGGTAGTCACAGAATTATAAAGGATACCGCGCTTGCCGTTTTGGGTAAGTTCTTCCGCAGAAGTCCCGCATTCTTTTGCGTACGCCGAAAAATGTACATCATCCAGGAAGGAAATCGAGATATACCAGTTCACATATTCGGGGAAGTACTGCTCCGACAGGTCCTCAAAGGGATTATTCAGGATGCTGTCCGTCATCAGTTCCCGCGGAATTTCCGTCCGGAGCGCGGAGGGGATCAGGGTCAGGCTGCAGTCCGTCACGCCTTCCGCGCCGGAACACATCTGCAGGCGTCTTGCCGCCTCTTCCTGTGAGGGAAAGCCCTGGAAAAACACCATCACATCCGCAGAATAATCCGCTGACCCCACTTCTTTCGCGGAATGCTTCAGGTAACTAGTGAAACTCGATGCGGAAATGAACAGCACGATGCTTAAGAAAAGCGAAAGTACCGTCGCACGGTAGCGCCGCTTATCGCGCTTGAAGTTCTTTGCGGCCATGGTGCCTTCGAAACCGAACAGTTTCTGCGTAAGCTTCGAAGTTCTGACAGCCTTCGGGCGGATTTTAACCGCCGTACTCTCCCGGATCGCCATCATCGGCGAGACGCGGAGTGCGCGCCGGGCGGGGATAAAGGCTGAGATCATAACGGTCACAAGGCAGCAGAGCGCCGCGATCAAAAGCGCCTTCCCGTTCAAAACAAGGTGCATTGTAACCGGAACGCCCGGATCAAACATCGTCTCAAACGCGTCCCGAAGAAGGTACAGCGTCGTTCCGATGCCAGCACATCCCAGGAGAAGTCCAAGCGGAATCGCGATGGCGGAAAGTACAAATGATTCGAAGAAAACCGTTCTGCGGATCTGCTTTCCGGTTGCGCCGACAGATTTCAGGATTCCGTACTGCTTCGTGCGTTCCGCGACCGAAATCGAGAAGGAATTGTAGATCAGCGCAATCGAGCCCATGGCAATCAGGATGACAAGGATCCCGACAAATCCGTAGAATACCGTCTGCAGGCCGCCGTCCGATATGGATCCCGAAAAAGCGAGAAGCGTTCCGTTCGACTGGATCGGGTGTTCCGCGCTTCCGTGTTCGCCGGCAAACCGGTTGTAATTCCGGGCGGAATCCAGGCGGAAGAAAACGCGCGTGCTGTCCGAAGGCTCGCCCCTTGTGATTGCGGTATAGCCGGGGCAGCGCATGGTTTCGACATCGAAACTTAAGCGGTTGCAGATACCGACGACCGTGTAGGTCTTTTCGACGGTATCGGTGATCGTTTCCTCTCCGCGCTCTCCGCATGCGACGTTCTGGTCCAGAACCGTCCCGTCCGCCTGCCGTGTCCCGACCGCAAGGACCAGTGTGTCGCCGACCCTGTAGCTGACGCCGCCAAGCGTCTGCAGGTGCTTTGGAATCACCAGTTCCGAATCGTTCACGGGAAGTCTTCCCTCGACGATCCGGACGCCTGCGAGGTCTTCGGAGCCTTCGCCGAGCGATGTGATCAGAAGATAGGGCTTGGAGCGGTTCTCGCTGCCGCATTCCGCCCAGCCCAGTTCCGCCATCCAGCCGGTCTTTTTGACATGCTTCATACCGACGACAGTCTCAATGTCCTCCGCGCTCATTCCGGAAAAATATCCGTAAAAGCTGCCGTTCTCATACTCCACCGCATCCTGCAGGTACCGCATGCCGCTGTAGCCGCCTTCGATGACGGCCGTGAGAAGCGCCATCGACAGGATGATCCCGATCACGGTGACGATCGTACGCATCCGGTTTTTGAGGAGCGTTTTTATCGTAAATTTCGAAAGAACGCTCATGACTGTGCCCTCCGGATCCGATCGTCTCTTGTAATGCGGCCGTCCTCGATCGCAATGATCCGATCCGCCTGCAGCGCGATGTTCTCGTCATGCGTGATGACAATCAGCGTCTGCCCGTACTTCCGGTTGGACATCTTGAGAAGTTCCACGATCTCCTGGCTGTTTTTGCTGTCCAGGTTTCCCGTAGGCTCGTCTGCGAGCACAACAGAAGGCGCGTTCATGAGCGCCCTTCCGATCGAGACGCGCTGCTGCTGTCCGCCGGAAAGCTGGTTCGGCAGATTCTGTTGACGGTCTTCGAGGCTCAGCGTCGCAAGTAGTTCCCTGAGCCGCTCCTCATTGACCTTCCGGCCGTCGAGCAGCACCGGAAGCGTCATGTTTTCCACGACATTCAGCACCGGAATCAGGTTGTAGAACTGGTAGATCAGCCCGACCTCCCGCCGCCGGAAGATCGCGAGCTGCTCCTCGTTCTGACTGTAGACATCCTGTCCGTTCAGGAACACTTTTCCGGACGTCGGTCTGTCGACTCCTCCGATAATATGCAGAAGCGTCGATTTGCCGGAGCCCGAAGGCCCGATGATGGATACGAATTCGCCTTTCCCGATACTGAGCGTCACGTTGTCCAGCGCACGGACTTCATTCTCCCCGGCGCCATAGGTTTTCGTCAGGTTTTCAATTCTCAGGATTTCCAAGATTCTGTCCTCCTCCACTGTTTCTGATGACAGTATAACAGGTGAAAGTGACAGGTCGGTGACAGTCTGCCTGATATCCGGGAGCAGTCAGCGCGGCGTCCCCCCCTCCCACGAACACCGCCCGGAGAAAATCTCTCCGGGCGGAAGTGTCATACCACCGTCTTATAAAACCGTATCACAAAACACGCGCCGCCGTCGGGCAGGTTTTTCGCCGTAATGGTTCCGTTCTGCCCGGTAATGATCATGCGTGCGAGCGCAAGCCCGATGCCGATCGAATCCGCGCCGGCGTTTTTCCCCCGGAAGAACCGGTCAAACAGATACGGGATCTCCTCCTCCGAAAAGCCCGGACCGTTGTCCCGAAGTACAATCTCGGTATAAACAGGCGTTTCTTCCGCCGTAACCCGGATCTCGCCCTGATCCGGCGTATGTTCGACCGCATTTTTCAGAAGATTTCCGAATGCTTCCGCAGTCCACAGGAGGTCGCCCTGAAAATGCGCCTCCGGAATATCACAGATAAATTTCTGCTCCCGAAGCTCCATCGGGATCAGAAGCTCCTGCGCGGCTTTCTCCACGAGTTCCGAGACGAGAATCCGGTCCTGCCTGAAAAGCGCCGTTCCGGCATCGATCTTACTGATCCGAAGCAGCGCCTCCACCTGCCAGCGAATCCGGTGAAGAGACTGCTTCAGTTCCTGCGCGATCCTGAAGCGCCGCTCCGGCGGAAGCCCCGGATCCCGAAGCATTTCCACGGAAAGGTTCATCGAAGTCAGCGGCGTCCGAAGCTGATGGAAAATATCCTCAATCGCCTCTGAGAGCCGTTTCTTATCCGAGAGGAGCAGATCTTTCTGCTCCTGGAGGCGGCTGGTCATTTTCAGGATTTCATTCTGGAGAATCGAAAGTTCTCCCTCCGTCTGCACGCTGATCTCAGCTGCCCGGTCACCGTGCAGGATCCGGTCAATTTCGTCCGAAAGTTCGGCGATTCTGCGGTACCGTTGCCGCAGGAACCACAGGTGAACACAAAAAACCAGTCCGCCGGTCAGAAGAGTCAGCAGGCTGCACCGGAAGCTCACAAAAAGTCCGAAAGCCGCGCCGGTCAGAATCAGCGCGGCTGAAAGAATCAGTTCGATCCGGTACTCCCGGTTTCTCAGAAGCTTCATCAGAGGTTCCTCATTCATCCATCCGGTAACCGAGGCCGCGTACAGTGCGGATGATCCCGGGGTTCTGCGGGTCGTCTTCGATCTTCTCCCTGAGACGCTTGATGTAGACCGTAAGGGTATTGTCATTGACATAATCCCCGCCGGCATCCCAGATATCCCACAAAAGCTGTTCGCGGGACAGAAGCTTTCCGCGGTTCTGGAGAAAAACCGAAAGAAGCCGGTATTCCAGCGCGGACAGATTCAGAAGTTCGCCGTTTTTCGAAACAGTTCCCTTCTCCATATTGACGCTCACACCGCAGGGAAGGCTGATTTCCGGTGAAAGCCCCGGCGAATTCTTCCGGATCACCCGGCGGATCCGCGACAGCAGTTCCCGCGGCCGGAAAGGCTTCTGGATGTAGTCCTCCGCGCCCATATCAAGGCCCCGGACGACGCTGTTTTCGTCCCCGGAGGCTGTGAGAAAAATCACCGGGATCTCTTTCATCCGGGCAATTTCACAGACCGCGAACCCGCTGCCGTTCGAAAGCGTGACGTCAAGAAGGCACAGGCAGAATTTCTCCTTCTCCAGGATTCGTTCCGCCTGCATCTTTCCGCTTACGGAAGACACCGCAAATCCCTCTTCAGAGAGAAAATCCGTCAGCGTCCTTACGATCGCCGCGTCATCTTCTACCAGCAGTATCCGGTTCATTCTCCCAAAAGACCTCCGTTTCCGCTTCTGTACATTACTTGTTTTCCCGGGAAGTCTTCATCGCGACATAGTTACGGGCGCTCATGCTGATCGTTCCGCCGAAACGCACGTTGAATTCGAATTCGGAACTTCCCATCAGCTGGTCAAGGATTTCTTCCGTCAGCGCTTCCTCCTCTATGATTTTCAGGTATGTTTCACGAACCTCGTCTTTCGTATAATAATCCGAAAGCGGGCGCGATTTGAAAAACACCGATTTCTCCGGGTCGCTGTCAACCTGGTAAGCACCGTAATCCGCAATCATCCGGTCGCGGATTTCCGGATAAATTGCCGAGTCAAAATACAGCGTAATCTCATAAAGACCGCCTTTGTTTTCCTCGTCGAATTTCATCCAGACCGTCATGTCCCGGTCATAAATCTTAAAGATCAGCCCAAGCGGAACCGTCAGCATACCGTCTCCGCGGATTGCTTCATCGGTCTTGAGACCGAGTTTCCTGGGAATATCCTTCACCTGCATGCCCCAGTAAAGCCCGTCAAGAAGCGGCGCGAAAACATCCGCATAAGCCTCCGAGCCCGCGCTTCCTTTTTCCGGAAGCGGCGATTCCGGCCTCGTCTCCTGAGCGGCTTCCGAGACCGTGCTTTCCGGTTTTTCTGACGTCGTTTCCTGCTGACCTGATGATCCGCATCCCGCAAGAAGCAGGATTGCGGCGAGGAAGACCGCGATCAGACGGATAACATTTCCAGTGTTTTTCATAACATTCTCCTTTTCCTCAGACAGCAGGTCATATGTCCGAGCTGTCCGGGTTACCGAGTTCCGCACCCGGCTGTACTCGTGAGCCGGGGGAACGGAACTGCTTCTTCGAAAAGACGGTTCCATTACCCCCGGCGCGTTTTCGCAGCTCTCATGCGGGTTCCGCGTTACAGTGTTCCGGAGTTCATCAGTTCTTCGGTAAACTGGCGGGTGTAGAGGTTGTAGTAATAGCCGCGCATCCGCATCAGCTCTTTGTGGCGGCCCTGCTCGATGATCTTGCCGTCGCGGACGACGAGGATCACGTCCGCCTGACGGATTGTCGAGAGGCGGTGGGCGATCACGAAGGAAGTCCGCCCTTTCATCAGGTGCTCGATCGCATCCTGGATCAGCTTCTCGGTCACGGTGTCGATCGAGCTTGTGGCTTCATCCAGCACGAAAATCCGCGGATTCGAGAGGATCGCGCGGGCGAACGACAGAAGCTGCTTCTCACCGGTCGACAGAAGGTCGCCGCCCTCACCGACATCGCTGTCATAGCCCTTGTCCATACGGGCAATCACGCCCTCGGCCGAAACCGCCTTTACCGCGGCCTCGATCTCCTCCATCGTCGCATCCGGCTTTCCGTAGAGAAGGTTTTCCTTCACCGTTCCGGAGAAAAGATGCGGCGTCTGCAGCACGTAGCCAATATTCGAGTGCAGCCAGAGCTGGGAGCGCTCGCGCGCATCCCTTCCGTCGATCAGGATCCGCCCCATTGTCGGTTCGAAGAACCGGCAGACGAGGTTCACCAGCGTCGATTTTCCGGCCCCGGTCTCGCCGACGATCGCGACATTCGTGCCCTGCGGAACCTTCAGGTTGAAGTGCTCGAGGACATATTCGTCTCCGTCCGGATACATAAAGCTCACATCCTCAAATTCCACGTCGCCGTGCAGCGGCTCCCAGTTCTCCTTCTTCGGATGGAAGGCGTCGCCGTACTTTTCGATGACCTCCGGGCTGTCCGCGACGTCCGATTCGGTTTCCATGAGCCGTGTAAAGCGCTCGATATTGACCTGCACCGTCACAAGGTCTGACAGCGCACGCACGATCCACTGGATCGGCTCCATCAGGTTCATCGCGTAGGAAGTGAAAGCCGCGAGGGTTCCGAGTTCGAGAAGCCCCTGCACCGTGATATGTCCGCCGCGCCACAAAACAAGCGCGAGCGCGATGTAGGAGGCAAAGCTGATCGTCGACACGAACATCGAGCGGAAATGTGCTGTCTTCACCGCGGTTTTCGTCATTTCGCGGCTCGTTTTGTTGAAGTCCTCCTCCATCCGGTGCTCTGCGACGAGCGTTTTTGTCGTCTTTGCGCCGGTAATGCCCTCGTTGAAACCGGATGTGATCTGCGAATTGATTTCACGGACCCGCCGGTTCAGCCGCACGAGATGCCGCTGGAAATAGGTGGATGCCAGCGCTGCGAGCGGGACGATCACGAGAACGAGAAGACACAGTTTCCAGTTCATCAGGAACATCGCAACAATCGAACCGATCATATAGGTCAGGTTCCAGACGCCGTCCATCAGGGACCAGCTCACCAGACCGCCGATCCGCCCGGTATCGCTCATGACACGCGAGTGAATGTAGCCGACGCTGTTCTGGTTGTAGTATGAGAAGGACAGGGTCTGCAGGTGGTTGAAGCTCGCGCGGCGCATGTCCCGCGAGACATACATCTCGATCTTCCCGCCATAGAAAGCCGAAATCAGGTTTCCGGCCGTCTGCAGGAGAAGAATCCCGAGATAGATCAGGATGAAGGGCACCAGGGTGTCCAGCGTTCCCTGCCCGATAAAATGATTCAGCGCATATTTCTGGAACTGCGGCGTGATCGCATCAATGATTCCGGCCAGAAGGCAGAGTCCGATCATACCGAATATAATCCCCCGCAGGGGCCGAAGGTACGGCAGCAGTTTCGGAATGCCGAAATACGGCAGCTTTACATACTGCTGCTCTTCTTTATTGAAATTCATGTCTGCCATGGATTATTCCGCCTCCTCTTCGGAGAAACTCAGCTGAATATCGTAAATCTTCTGGTACAGGCCGCCCGCAGTCTGCAGTTCCTCGGGCGTTCCCTCTTCGACAATCCGGCCCTTGTCCATGACAATGACCTTGTCCGCCTGCATCAGGGTTGTAACGCGGTGCGAAATCAGGATGACCGTCGACTGCCCGAGAGATTCCGAAAGCTGCCTGCGGATCTTCGCGTCCGTCTCCGCATCGACCGCCGAAAGCGAATCGTCAAAGATCATGATCGGCGCCTTCTGCGTCAGCATCCGGGCAATCGCCGTCCGCTGCTTCTGTCCGCCGGAAAGCGTTACACCGCGTTCGCCGACAATTGTGTCATAACCCTTTTTGAAATCGGTGATCGTCTCGTCCACACAGGCGATCTTAGCGGCTTTTCGGATCTCGTCAAGCGGCATTTCGCGGTCGCGGATACCGATGTTCTCGCCGACCGTGCGGGAAAACAGGAACGGCTCCTGCAGCACCATACCGATGTTGTTCCTAAGATCCGCCGCCTTCATGTCCGCAATGTCCACGCCGCCGATCGTAATCCGTCCCTGACCTTCCGGAATGTCGTAAAGCCGGTTCAGAAGGAGCATCAGCGTCGACTTCCCGGAGCCTGTGGACCCGAGGATTCCGAGTGTTCTCCCGGTCCTGATTGTAACACTGATGTCCTTCAGGATTTCCTGGTCTTTTTCATAACCAAAGCTCACATGGTCAAACACAATGTCGCCGTGCATCGCTTCGTTTGCGGTTTCTGTCGAAACCGCGTCCGCTTTGTCCTGTTCGACCGGAGAGTTCATGATATAACGGATACGGTCGATCGAGACGCCGGCTTTGCTCATTTCGGAAATCACCCGCCCGAGCTGGCGCACCGGCCAGATCAGCATGCCGTTGTAGCTTAGGAATGCGATGAATTCGCCGGCGGTCAGCTGTCCGCGGACGCAGAAAACGGAGCCGAGAACCAGCATGAGAAGGATCTGCAGGCCGCCGATCAGATCCGAAACCGACCAGAACCAGGCCATCAGCCGCATCAGGTGCACCCAGAGTCCGGTGTAGAAAACGTTCTGTTTTTCGAAGCGTTCACGCTCGAATTCCTCGCGGCCGAAAGCCCGGACAACCCGGACGCCGGTCAGGTTTTCCTGTGCGATTGTCGAAAGGATTCCTTCGTTTTCGTCGCATTTTTCAAAGCCGGAGCTGATCCTTCCGTGGAATACCATCGAATACACAACGACGATCGGCACCGCGATCATCGCGATCAGCGTCAGCTTCACGTTCATCGACATCATAAAAGCAAGGGACATTGCAACCATGATGACGATTCGAAGGATCGAGATCATCTGCTCCGAGACAAAGGTCCGGACCCGCTCCGCATCCGAGGTGCAGCGCTGGATGATGTCACCGGTTTTGTTCTCCTGATGCCAGGAGAAGGGCAGTTTTTCGATATGCGAGAACAGGTCCTCGCGGATGTTCTGCTGCAGTTTTTCCGCCGAAACCGAGGCAGTCAGACCGCGGAGGTAGATGACCGCAGCCAGAATCAGCGCCATTCCCATGACAATGAGAGAGATCATCCAGAGGTTTTCCCGGAAGTAGGCCGCGCCGCCCTTTGACACAAACCACCTGGTGATAAAGCCCGGCGCATTCATCTCGCCTTCGCCAATCACCGCGTCGACCGTCTGACGGATCACCTGCGGGATCAGCATCTCGAATACCGTCACAAGGAATGAGCAGATAATCGTAAAGACAAAGAAACGCGTACAGCCCTTCAGAAAATGGCCGAGCATCGATACTTTTGTAAAGTTTTTCTGCTGTGTTTTCATCATATTCTCCTGTATCCGTCCCCGGCTCTGAATTTCCTGAAAAAGCCGGAAGAAGGGGCAAACCTCCGGAAGACGCATAAAGCCGCATTCCGGGATTTCTGGCATTTATCAAATCTCCCGTGCAGAAACGCAGGTCGATTATCCTCATTGCGGGCCAATAAAAAAGCCCATGCAGGATCGCATAGGGCGTCAGAATTCTTTTATGCTTAAGAGTTTCCGGACAACATCCATGGATTCATACAGATTACTGTACCATGGACAGACCACGGTACATTAGATTGAATATTCTCTTGTCGACCGTGCCCTTTCCGACATTGCTGTCCCATACCTCCTGATATGATTTAAATACGCGCCGCGTACGAATTAGAATCTACCATAAAGCCGGCGGATTGTCAAGCATGATTTTCTCCGCACGGCTTTGACAGGCCGGGGTTTTTATGATACACTGAAACAGGAAAGAACAAGGCGGGGAGGAAGCGTCATGGCAGCTGCGAGAAAAGGATCCAGGGACCTGACACAGGGAAACATCGCGAAAGAACTGATCCTGTTTTCGCTGCCGATTTTTGCCGGCCAGGTTTTCCAGAATCTCTACAACAGTGTCGATTCCATCGTCGTCGGACGGGCGCTCGGAAAAACGGCGCTCGCGGCGGTTTCATCCAGTGCGGACATTTCGATGCTGCTCACGGGCTTTTTCGTCGGCTTCTCCACCGGAGGCGGCGTGTTGATTGCGCGGTATTTCGGTGCAAAGGAACCCCAGAAGCTGGAGAGAGCCCTGCACACGCTGGTCAGTTTCGGGATTATTATCGGTCTTTCCATGGCGGCTCTTGGCATCATTCTGTCTCCGCTGCTTCTCAGGCTCGTCAAATGTCCGGAAGATGTCTTTCCCGAGGCGCTTTCGTACCTTCGAATCTATCTCCTCGGCGTCCTGTTCACCGCGATCTACAATGTCGGTTCCCGCATCCTGCAGTCTGTCGGAGATTCCAGGCGCCCATTCTATTATCTTGTAATCTCCAGCGTCACCAACATTATCATGGATGTTCTTTTTGTGGTGGTGCTTCATCTCGGCGTCATCGGCGCGGCGCTCGCGACAATCATTTCGCAGAGTCTGAGCGTTGCCCTCGTGTATATCCGCATGCTCCGGACCGACGATGTTTACCGCCTGCATCCGAAAATGCTCCTGCATATGGACCCGAAGATGCTGAAGGAGATCACCGTTCTCGGCTTCCCCGCGGCAATTCAGTCCAGTCTGATTTCGATCTCCAACCTCTTTGTCCAGCGCTATATCAATTTCTTCGGTTCCTCCGCAATGGCGGGCATCGGGGCCGCAAAGAAGATCGACCGCTTCGTCGGAATGATCGCGCAGTCTTTGGGCCTCGCGACAACGACATTCGTCTCGCAGAATGTCGGCGCGAAAAAATACGACCGCGCCTTCAAGGGCATCCGGTCGGCGCTCCTGATCTGCGCGGTCTATATTCTCACGGTCGGAACGCTCGTCTTCGTCCTCGCGGAGTTTTTCGTCAACATATTCATTACGGATGAAGAGGCTGTCGCCTTCGGTGTCTCGATGGTGCACGTCATGCTGCCCTTCTACTATTTCCAATGCCTGAACAATATCTTCGCGAATGCAGTCCGCGGCTTCGGAAAGTCCTTTGTTGTCATGGTCTGCTCCGTCGTCGGGATGATCGGCTGCCGGCAGCTTTTCCTGTTCATCGCGATGAAGCTCAATTACTCCGTGGTCAATGTCTATATCGGCTTCCCGGTGGGATGGGCCTGCGCGGCGCTCCTCGTTATGGTTTACTATTTTGTCCGGATCCGGCCGAAATATTCAAAGCAAGGCGCTTCGGATGTAAATAAATAAGCAATTATACCGAGCGGAAGAACCTCCTTTCTGGCCGATATCCCGGAAGAACCACCGGGTTTGTTCGGGACGGCGGAAAATCATATGTCTATTTGGGCGGGCAGAGCGAGCCTGGAAATCCTGCAGGGGAATCGGCGTCCTTCAGGCCTGAACACAGAGTTCCTCACCATGGTAATGCACCGTCTTTTGGCTTTCCGTCCCGTCCGGAGTCAGAAAGCGTACCAGAATATCACAGTCCACGGGCAGATCTCCCCCGCATTTCCCGAGGAGGAGCATCTGCTCTTTTTCTGTATATTTCAGCGGAATCCGGCAGTATGCGCCTGTGAGATATTCCATCCCGTCGCCCGAGTCATCATACCAGTCGGATGCCCCGTCCGCCCCGCAGTAAACGAGAAGTTCCCGCGCCGGGAACGGAAGGTCCGCAGTGCTCCCAGCCTGTCCGGAGACGGGCAGAATGCTTCCGGCCCTGACAAAGAGCGGAAAGCGGCCGAGGGGCGTCGGTACGCGGACCGTCTGCCCGCCAGGGTAATATTTCCCGCTGAAGAAATCGTACCAGCCGCCTTCGGGAAGCGTGATGCCGGTCTCCCCGCCGCCCGCCGAAAGCGGTTTCGTCACCGGCTTCACAAGAAATGCATCGCCGAACATATACTGATCCTGCAGGGCACAGAGCGCCGTCTCTCCAGGAAACGAAAGGAGCATCGCCCGGACCATCGGAATGCCTGTTTCGCAGGTCTTCGCAGCTTCCGAGTAAATGTACGGCAGCAGCCGGTACCGAAGTGCGGCCGTGTCTTTCAGGATCCGGTATTCTTCACTGCCGTCCGCGCCGAACCGCCAGGGTTCCCTCGGCGTATCGGTCCCGTGCGATCGGAACATGGGAAGCATCGCGCCGAACTGAAACCAGCGGATATAAAGCTCGCGGTATCCGGGGTCTTCCACGCCCTGAGGATAATCCCCGGATGCGAACCAGGCGCTCTGGTTTTTTACGAAAAACGCGCCGATATCCACAGTCCACCAGGAAATGCCGCTGCAGGAGACGCGGATGGCTTCGGTCACCTGCTTTTCCAGCACATCAAAACGCGCGGCGACGTCGCCGGACCAGAGTACCGCGCCGAGAGACCCGGTGCTGAGGTCTCCGCTTCGTGAGAGCATCATCGGGCGTTTTTCCGGGAAATCCCTGAGCCAGT
>CACYBV010000003.1 GCA_902772745.1 uncultured Eubacteriales bacterium | reverse complement strand
TGTCGGCCTTTGTCCGACATGATATATAATTGAGATTTACTCAAATGTAAATATAAAGGAGATTGATATGTCAAAGTTTTTAGCTACCACAAACCCTGAGGTTTCCGAGCGCGAGAAGCTGCACCAGCAGCTCGTCCGCGCAATGGCAGGCGACTGTATGGTGCTTCTCGAGAATGACGGGGTCCTTCCGTTAAAGGAGCGGGGAAAAATCGCGCTCTACGGAAACGGCGCGCGGGCGACCGTAAAGGGCGGCACGGGATCGGGCGATGTCTATGTCCGTGAAACCATCAATATTGAAGACGGTCTCGCCCGGGAAGGCTTCACCGTTACCACAAAGGGCTGGATTGACCGTCAGGATCTCGCGGCAAAAGAAGAATGGGACGCCTATGAAAAGGCGGCGATCGACGCGGCGGTTGCGGCCGGACAGCCGGAAGAAGCGGCGCGGATGATGCTGATGCTGAATCCGCTGACCCCGAAAGCGCTGGCGGAGATTACGGAAGAGGACGTTGCTGCCTCCGATACCGACACCGCGCTCTTTGTGCTTTCCAGAAACTCCGGCGAAGGCAAGGACCGGAAAGCGGAACCCGGCGATTATGAACTGTCGGAAGCGGAGGTCAGAAATCTGAGCTTCCTTGCGGAAAAATATGACAAGCTGATTGTCGTCCTGAACATCGGCGGCGTAATCGATACGAAGCCGCTCCGGACGATTCCGGGGATCAACGCGGTTGTATTCACCGGCCAGATGGGCAACATCACGGGCCTCACGGTCGCGGACCTTCTCACGGGGCGCGCGGTTCCTTCCGGAAAACTGACCGATACCTGGGCGGAAAATTACAGCGACTATCCCTCATCCGAGGGCTTCTCCGGAAACGACGGGAATGTCAGCGATGAATATTATACCGAGGGTATTTTTGTCGGCTACCGGTATTTCGATTCCTTCAATGTCACCCCGGCTTATGAATTCGGCTACGGAAAAACCTACACCGATTTTGCGATCGAAACGGTATCGGCCGCAGTAGAAGGCGCGGACATCGTGGTAAAGGTGAAAGTCACAAACACCGGCGCCGAATACAGCGGAAAGGAAGTCGTGCAGATCTATGTTTCCGCACCGAAAAAGGGCCCGGTCAAGCCGTACCAGGAGCTTCGGGGCTTTGCGAAAACCCAGACGCTCTGGCCCGGCGAGTCGGAAGAACTGACGATCCGTATCAAGGCGGAGTCGCTGGCGTCCTTCTGCCCGAATCATCCGGCCTGGGTGCTTCCGATGGGCGACTATATCATCCGCGTCGGAAACAGTTCGAGGAATACGCATGTCGCAGCAGTCGTGAATCTTCCGGAAACCGTGCATGTGGAAACCGTAGAGCATCTCTTCGCAGATCCTGCGGGTACAGTGGAAGAAATCCGGCCCGAAGGAAATCCCTGGTCCGCGCCTGATGAACAGGAAGAGATCGCTTCAGCCGTGAAGCTCGCTTTAGATCCCGCGGCAGTCTCACAGAAAACCGACAGCTACGCGGGAGTTCCGGAAGCGCTTCCTAAGAAGGAAATCAGCGGAGTTATTCCTTTCGACGACGTGGCGGATGGAAAAGCTTCCCTTGAGGACTTCATCGCACAGATGACGGACGAAGATCTGGCGTATCTTATGGTTGGAAACTCGGTCGACAACGTCGGCTTCAACAGCGTGCTCGGCGCGGCGGCAAAAACCCTTCCCGGCGCGGCAGGCGAGACGACAGGAAAGCTTGAAAAATACGGCCTCCGGCAGATGGAGCTCTGCGACGGACCTGCGGGCCTCAGACTGACTCCGGAATACATTGAGAAGCCGGACGGAACCGCGGTCGGCATCGGCGGCATGAGCGTAATATCGGCGGGGATGGATCCTTCGGCCGTCGAAGGCATCCGCCACTACCAGTACACGACGGCGATCCCGATCGCGATGAGTCTTGCATCTTCCTGGGACCTTTCTCTGATCGAATCGATGGGCAATATCGTCGGTACGGAGATGGAGGAATTCGGCGCGACGCTCTGGCTTGCACCGGGTATGAACATTCACCGGAATCCTCTCTGCGGCCGGAACTTTGAGTACTATTCCGAGGACCCGCTTCTTGCGGGAAAGTGCGCCGCAGCGGATACGAAGGGCGTGCAGAAGCATCCGGGCTACGGTACGACGGTCAAGCATTACCTTGCGAACAGCCAGGAGGACAACCGGATGTTCACAAATTCGCACATTTCCGAACGCGCAATCCGGGAGATTTATTCCAAAAACTTCCGTATTGTCGTCGAAGAAGCGCAGCCGATGTCCCTGATGACCTCCTACAACCTCGTAAACGGTGTGCATTCCGCGAACAATACGGATTCCGTGACGCATCTTCTGCGTGATGAATGGGGCTTTAAGGGCATGGTCATGACCGACTGGCTCACGACTTCCGACCTTTCGGCACAGCTTTCTGCGGTCTCGAGCACGCTGAAGTATCCGAAGTCCGATCCGGCGGTCTGCGTGCTCTGCCAGAACGACCTCATCGAGCCGGGCGAGAAGGCGGACTATGAAGGAATCCTGAAAGGGCTTTCCGAGGGCGTGATCAATAGAGCGCATCTTCAGCGGAACGCGAAAAACATCCTGACCCTTCTTCTCAGGACGCATCTGTATACGGACCGCTCGTATTACGAATGCGTTCAGGGAAAGTGCATCAGCTTTGTACAGGAGTAAACAGGCGGAATGACAAAAACCATTCCCTTTGATCTGGACGGAACGCTGATCGATACAAAAAGCACTTCCGGATCAATATGGTTCCCGGCCTGACTCCGTCCGATGAGGAGCTTTCGAAGCTTTTATATCGGGAGGTGAAGGATCTTTCGGAGATTATCGGGATACCGGCGAAAGAGTCCGAAGGCATGCCGTAACACGGATGGGATGTCTCGGGCTGTGATACATATGGAAGGATTAATGTATGAAAAAGAAATATACCGTAACACCGTTTACAGTCACCCGTGACCGGTTCACGATCGGCGGGCGCATGTACCGCACAAAAAAGCAGGAAAAGGGACTGGCCCCGGTGATTCTCTGCCACGGTTTTATGAGTGCGGCGCCGGAGATGGAGCCCTATGCGAAGGCGCTTGCGAAGGCCGGATACTGCGCTTTTGTCTTTGAATTCGCAGGCGGTTCTCACGGGAAGCTCAGCACCGGAGAGACGACGGATATGAGCATTCTCACGGAAGTCGCGGATCTTGAGGCAGTGATGGACTATGTGAAATCCCTGGATTTCATTGATTATGAGAAGCTTGTCATCGGCGGCGGTTCGCAGGGCGGATTCGTTTCCGGACTTACGGCTGCAAAGCACCGGAACGAAGTAAAAAAGCTGATCCTGATGTATCCGGCTTTATGCATTCCGGATGACTGCCGGGCGGGGAAGAATTTCGATATGGAGTATGACCCTGAGAATATCCCCGATGTCATCGAGGGAAAGTTCATGAAGATGTCGGGCAGGCTTCCGCGGGAAATGGTGTCTGTGGACGCTGTGGATACGATCAGCGAATTCCCCGGCGAGATTCTACTGATGTGCGGCGAGAAGGACCCGATCGTAAACTACAGCTATATGACGCAGCTCGTGGCGGCGCTTCTTCTGAAGCGCGGCTGTACGAAGCTCGCGGGCTCAGGGCTCGAATTCTTCCCGCTTCGCGATGCGGAGCACGGTTTCAAAGAGCATGAGCAGCCCTGGGTGATTTCGCATATGTTAGGCTGGCTCTCAGGTCTTCGGGAAATCCTGACGATCGATGTGGATATTCTCGGCGTGGAAAACAGGGCTTTCGGTGTGCATACGGTTACGACGATTCCCTTCAATGCCGAGTGCTCGGGCGATTATTTTACAGGAAAGTCCCGTCCTGGATCAAAAGACGTGCAGAAGCGGGAGAGCGGCAAGGTCCGCGAGTGCAAGGCGGATTATGTGATGGACGGCGAGGATTATACCGGCGTTCCGTGCTGCGTGCATGTCATCAACCGCGACACCGGCGAAGGCTGGCGGCCGTACGTTGACACGGACAGCGAAGCCCTTTCCTTCCTGAAACGCTCAAAACGCGTGACGATCGCGGAAGGCGGACCCTCAGGGCTGATTATTCACATTCTGGCGAATCCGGAGAAGTAAGACGGACAAGCAGGAATTTTCGGGTCTTTACAAACAGGGCTGATTATGCTAAGATACCGATAACTACAGGAAAGGATGCAATCAGGCGGGAACATGATGATTCGATAACCGAAAACGGAAACAGACACGAAAGGGAAAGGTCTTGAAGAAGACCTTACACAACTCTGTTTTTCGGACCGGTGATCGGAGAAGCTTCGCCTGCACAGTATTTGTACAGCCTTCTTTTTGAGGAAAAATGGAGCCCTGATGATCAAAAACCGCTTCCGGAAACGGAGGCGGTTTTTGCATCGGGAGGCTTATGCTGCAGATTAAAAATCTATCACTGACTCACAGAAAAGATCTCCACACATTGGCGGAGAATTTCTCACTGACCCTGAATCCCAAAGACAAGGCGGTCCTGATCGGCGAAGAAGGAAACGGAAAGTCCACAATCCTGCGCTGGATCTATGATCCGGCGCTGATTGAGTCCTATATGGAAGCAAAAGGAGAACGGATACTTGCCCGGGAGCGGCTTTCGTATCTTCCCCAGGAGCTCAGCCCGGAGGACGCCCAAAAAACGGTTTATGAATATTTTTCCGAAGAACCGCAGTTTTTCGAAAAGAACCCGCGGGAACTTGCGGAACTTTCCGCGCGTCTTCAGATGACGGCGGACTTCTTCTACAGCGAACAGCTGATGGGTACGCTTTCCGGCGGCGAGCGGGTGCGGACGGAGCTCCTTCGCGCACTTCTTTCAGATCCGACCACGCTGCTTCTTGACGAGCCCAGTAACGACATCGATATCCGCACGCTGGAATTTCTGGAAAAGCTGATCAATGATTTTCCGGGGATCGTGCTGTATATTTCACACGACGAGACGCTGATCGAGAATACAGCCAACATGGTTATCCATCTGGAGCAGCTTCGGCATAAAACCCTGTCCCGCTGGACGGTTTCAAGACTTGCTTACCGGGATTATGTATCGCAGCGGGAGTCGAAAATGGAGCACCAGGAGGAAATGGCCCGGTCCGACCGCAGGGAGAAGAAGATCCGGGACGAGAAGTTCCGGCGGATTCAGGAGAAGGTCGAGGCGAATCTTCTCGACCCGTCTCACGGCATGCATGACGCCCTGGGGCGGCTGGCGAAAAAGAAAATGCATGCCGTGAAATCGATGGGAAGAAGGTTTGAGCGGGAAGATGAGAACATGACGGAGTTTCCCGAGACGGAAGAGGCGATATTTTTCAAGCTCGGCACGGAAAAGTCCGTAATGCCCGCCGGGAAAACGGTGCTGGAATATAGGCTTCCGGCGCTGTATGCCGAAGATGACGGCGGGACGCGTTTTTCGGACAGCAGACCGGACTTACGGTGCAATCCGGAAACGGGGACGCACAGGCTCCTTTCCCGCGGCATCTTTCTCCGAATCCGCGGACCGGAGCGGGTCTGCATTATCGGAGACAACGGCTGCGGGAAGACGACGCTTCTTCGGAAAATCGTGGAAACGCTTCGGGAAAGAACGGATCTCCGCTGCGAATACATGCCCCAGAATTATGAGGAGCTGCTGGATTTTTCAGAAACGCCCGTTGATTATCTGGACAAGACCGGCGATAAAGAAGAACGCACGAGGATCCGAACCTATCTTGGCGCGATGAAGTTTACAGGATCCGAGATGGATCACCCGATCCGGGAGCTTTCGGGCGGCCAGAAGGCCAAGGTTTTCCTCCTTCGGATGAGCCTTTCGGATGCGAACCTTCTCATCCTCGACGAGCCGACACGGAATTTTTCGCCGCTTTCAGGACCGGTGATCCGCTCACTCCTTTCATCATTTCCCGGCGCGATTCTCTCGGTTTCGCACGACCGAAAGTTTATTTCCGAGGTCTGTACGCGGGTGTTGGAGCTGACTCCGGAAGGGCTTTCTGAAAAAACGGACTGAACCGGAAAATGGCCCGGCGATCCGAGAGGACGCCGGGCTTAATGTTTTATTTCCAGTGCTTCAGCTGCGACAGCCATCCGTCATACAGCACGCGCCGGTCCTTTTCCGGGGTGTTCTCCGGATTCGGCATATGGGAGATCAGAAAATCGATCAGGTCCTTTTTCGAAGTATAGACGAATTCTCCGTCAGAATAGCACCATTTGCAGTAGTCTTCATTGAACATTCCGTCCGGTTCACGGCTGATCGAGGCATCTTCGGCCAGGGGCATTCCGCAGCACTGGCAGAAGAGCTGCCTCGGGGATCCCAGAAGGGTGTTGACGGAGACATTGAATTCCCGGGACAGCAGCTTCAGTGTCTCGGTGTTCGGCTGGGTTTCACCGTTTTCCCAGCGGCTTACGGCCTGGCGCGTCAGCATGAGGCGCGAGGCCAGTTCTTTCTGTGTGAGACCGCTGTTTTCTCGCAGGCTTTTCAGCCGTTCCTTCATTTCCATGGTGTTTCCTCCCAAATTCATATCAGAAATTCTCATATATTTAGGCTTTTGACCCTGATATCTTATTCACTGCGCCATACAGGCGTAAAGCGTGATCCACTTGTTTTCTTCGCCGACATTTCCGGCCTTAAATGCCGGAACGCTTTTGGATGCCGATAAAAGATATCTTCCGTTATCCAGCCTGTGCCGGTTCAGTACCCTGTATCCTTCCTGCATCGCTTCGGAGTCCGGTGCGCACCCCAGGACCCTTAAGGCATAGACGATATTATGCACGCCGACCTTAATCGGATCGGAAGGATAGAAGGTTTCCAGCATCACGTTGACCATCGGGGTTTTCAGATCATCCGTTCTGTAGAAAATATTCCTTTTGGTAAAATAACGGACCAGTGCTTCTTCACAATCCGCTTTATAACCCGATAAATGAAGTTCCGCGGCAAGCAGAAGGTATTCGACGGTCAGTCTGGCGCAGCTCTTGTGCGGTTTTCTCGGATCGTTTATCTTTTTATTCGTACTGATGCATCCAAAACCGCCGTCTTCTTTGATTCCGCCTAAAACATGATCGATTTCGTTTTTTACGATATCCTCCCGATTATATCCCAGTTTTACGAGATTTCTCAGAAGATAGGGCTTTCCGCACAGCATCCTGAATCCGGTGCTTTCAATCAGGGCGAACACCTCGCCGTCGATATCTTTTCCGATATCGTCCCGTGTCAGTCCCCATTCCGCGAATGCCATGACAGCGTCAAATTTCGCCCAGGGTTTTTCAGTCCGGAGCTTTTTCAGTGCCCGTTCGTACATCTTGCTCTGCAGCAGTGCCTTTTTGCATTCAACGACCTGTGTATTGTCTTCCGGAAGCTTCAGATATTCTTTGAGTGTCCGGAGTCTCACTTCAGGCGCCGATTCTTCCAGCAGCCATTCCAGGACGGAACGATCGGTTTTATTATTACATTGATTCCCGCACATCTTTACCGGCCCTCACTTCATCTGTTATCCAGAGTATAGCAGAGAATGCGGGAAAGGTAAAGCAACTTGCTGTTTCCCTCCCTGCGCCATGATGAACAGAATGAAGCAGAGGCAATATGTGAGTGTTCAAAACTGAAGCGGACATCCATAGCGCTGATTCGGCTCACGCGGACTTAGTCAGAGCGGGCATTCCATTCGGATAACGAAGAAGGCAAGGGGCTCCGGTTTGACGCGGATGACAGAAGGGTTTGGATGACGGAAGATCCCAAAAACGGCGGAAGGAACGAGATGACAAATGGGTAAATTCCTGATGACACGCAAATAAAACAGTGATATACTGAGACG
>CACYBV010000002.1 GCA_902772745.1 uncultured Eubacteriales bacterium | reverse complement strand
CTTGCTTTGGCATGTTTGTGCTTCTCGTTATACAGGGAAATCGTTTTTCCACGCTGAAAGTCATGCAGCAGCGAAAGCTTCTGCTCGTATGAGCCGGCGATAACGGACGCGCGCTCCTCCGGGATGCCCCGTTCTGCATAGAAATCCTTAACTTCTCCAGGATGAGGGAGCAAGTCTTCCCTTACAATGTTCTTATCCTTAACACGCTTCAATATCTTTTCTTCAACGTCATAGATTCCTGTTATCTTTCTCTCCAGAAGTTCACGGCGACTATATGGAGAATTACGCAGTTCGCTGTAGAACATACTGTTACCCGAATCGAATATCGGAGCGGGGGCAATGCAGGTAAGCTCGTCAGTCGTGCGCAGGATTCCGAAATTCATCAGGTGCTCATCGGTATTCGAGATAACGAAGTCGGTCAGCGTCTGGTAATCCATGAATTGTTGCATTAAATCGCGCTCAATACCATGTTCCGAACAGATATCTATATAAGCGTCGTACAGTGATTTATCGTCTCTGATTTTTCTGGAATCTATGACCTCCATTGCCGGCACAAACTCAACTTCTTCCGAGGTGAACGCCGGGCATAGCGACTGAATCCCGTTGTCGGGCGCTTTTTGTATTTCATATCTCACGTATGGAAGTTGTGTTCTTTGGCGGTCATGCACCAGTGTCGCAAATACTTCATTCACTGCCTGTTGCCCGTAAGTCCGGTACGCTGTTTTGACAAGTGTCGGAGGCGTGTCATTCATGTCCCAATACTTGTCCATCTGTCCGCCGAGTGTTGCATTCGGGTCGTAAGAGGTAGCATTGTGATACGGAATTCTTCCCTCGTTGATGTTTTGCATGCGATACAGGCTTACATCCTCCCATTTTAACTTCCAGTCGACAGGACAGATCCAGTAAGTGTCCGTCAAGCTCAGTGCGAGGTTTTTTGCAAGGTATTCTTTTGTCGATCTGCATCCTGCGCGTGTCAGTATCTCGTTTATCGAATTCCGCGAAGTCGGGATTGCGCGTGCTTCCCACCAGCGCTTCATGAGCGATGTGTCCGCGTTGCCAAAAAAGGGGGAAGTGGCTGTACTCAGGTTGTTATATCCGCGCAGTGAGCCGTTGACAGGATCGATATCAATGACCCCGCAAAGGAATTGCTTATGCATTAAGATATAATGCTCATGCATCTTAATTTCTCCTGTATTCGTTGATTTTTTTCCTCTTCGGTAATCTCGTTTAGATAGTTGTCAATAATAAGCTCTGTGACCGCGATGTATATCTGGATGTCATCTATATGAGTCATTTGCAGGTCTGTTTTTATTGTTTTGTTTTTTTCTTTGTATATGACATGAAGCAGCATTACCCCATCATAAGACCATGTGTATCTGACATTTCTGTATTTTCCGCTGCGTTTGTCCATCACATGGATGGGATTCCGGATGTTGTCAATCGATGTTTGGAGCACAGCCGCTATGCGGATGATCTCCTCCAATGGTTTTTTATTGATGTCTTTTTTGCCAGTGGTGAGTTCATATATTGTCGTATATGGTATCCCGGTATCTTTCGCAAGGCGGTATGAAGTGATGTGCCTCTTCCTCAAGATGGCCTTAAAGTTGTCGTTCATTTGTTCACCCCTGTAATGATTATAACGCATATGCGTTATATTTTCAATCAATTTCTTCCTGAAAATGATTCCTGCCGCCCGGGATCTCTGTTTTCCTTTGGTTTACTGCTCCTGTCTGCTCTCAGATTTCTATTGTATCCCCGGTACTGATGTAATGAAGCGTCCTCATGTATTTTGCCATAAACGCATATTGGAGTTCCCCGGTACAATGGCAGGTATAATATTCTGTTTCATAATAATCAAGTTTCCTCGCATATCCTGCCAGGACCTCATCAGGCGGAAGCTTCGAAAAATGAAATCCGCCGATCAGCACATCCGGCCGGAACCAGTTTTCAATATTTATGATACCTTTATGTGAACAGCCGCTGAAAAGAATCCTCTTCCCGTTTTCTTCCGCAAGAAGGTACTGCTCATGGCGGAAATCATCCGGCAAAAACCGGGCATTCTGCACCATGTTCAAGCCAAAGGAGCCAAGATCTATGACCTTTTTCCCGTCATTGCAGAAATATACGGTCAGTTCATCGGAGATCTTCATACTGTCTTCGGTATAAATGATTCGATTACTTTCCTTCAGACGCGGATCTAATCCAATATACTTCTCAGTACCGTTATAATGCGGCTCAAACGCATACGGATTCATATAGACCGGTGCGTGATCATTCAACTCCAGAAACTGTCGGATTCCGCCGCCATGATCATAGTGTCCATGAGAAAGAACAACGAAATCAACTGTTTTAAGATCAATTCCGAGCCTCCCTGCGTTCTCTGAAAAGAGCCCGCTCTGCCCTGTATCAAACAGGAAGCGATGCCGCAAAGTTTCCACATAAAGTGACAGACCATGTTCTGCCGGAAATCCACAGCGCGAAGTATTCTCGGAGAGTACTGTAATACGCATTTTTTTCGCCCTTCCTTCAGAAAAATACAGGTTCTGACACCCGTGACTTCAGTCATGGGAGGAAGACCGCCCGCGTTACGCGGGCCTTTTTGTATTATATCATAATAATGTTTATGAACCTTCTTCACGGGCTGTTCTGTGTGTTCGGCGTAAATTCCAGGATATCCGACCAGCCGCGGTTTTCAAATTTTTATTATCTCGTTTTGCTACTTTTTTGCTGTTCGTCTCCGCCATGGCAGGCGGCGGAGACGGGCGGTTTTTTTTGTGTTTTATAGGGGTAAAAAATCACATTGTCTATATACACTAGACAATGTATTTTTCGGAGGGTGGTTTTAACCAATCTCAACCTTCTTTGTAATGACTTTTTCAATGTACTTTCGCGTCTCCAAAAACTCCTTCAATTCTGCACCCTTCATGCCAATTTTTTCCGGGTCGAAAATGTAGTCAAATTCCTGGTCTCCGTACCTGTCCTTCCCGACAACATACTGCTCAGCGTAGAAAACGAGGTTCGGCAGGATTGTCCTGGCCTCTGTATCCCGCCCATGTACACGCCTTTTTACTGCTGCAGTACGCCGGATTCACTGAATTCGTAAAGCGTTCCTTCAATCAGAATTCGGCCGGTTGCAATCCGTCCGTCTGCCTGACAGTAGAAAGTTGATCCTTTCGCCGTGATCCATCCGGTCATGATCTGCCCGTTCTCTCCGGCGTAAAACCGTCCGCAGAAATCATCATGAACGATCGGCCCGGTTCCGGTAGTATAGAATATCCCTTCCGGCACTTCGACACCGCCGCCGCATAAAAGAAGCCCGTTGCTGTCAATGATGTACTTTTCACCTTTCCACTCGGTGATTCCCTGATGCCTGCTTCCCGTATGAAGCACATAAAAACTGAGTCCCCGCTCCTCTCCCCTGTCATCCGTCACAAATATCTGTACCTGGAAGGCGCCGTAATACGGCAGCGCAAGGTGTACGCCCATAGTAGGCTTTACGCCGGCTTCCGGCCCGAAGACGGCATCGGAAGTTCCTTTAAGAAGATCCCAGTAGACGATCCTCGATGAAACACCGCCGTTGTCGACATTGTAATAAAGATCCACTCCGGTTTCGTCAGCATTTGTAATCGTCATATTATGAACAAGCGGTGTCAGAAGCGGTTCGCGTCCCTCGTCGCATGCAGCTACAAATTCCGCAAGGTTTATGGTGTCCTCATACTGGTTTCCATTGTCTGAATACATCGTACAAATGTAGTACCAGGTGTCCGGTCCTTCAAAAACGGAAAGCAGCGTTCCCTGCGCCTGCACTGTCCAGCCGGGTTTTCCCGCTACGATTTTAGGGTAAGTCCGTGTTCCGTTCACGATCTGATGTCCCATATAAAAGGAACGTGCGGCCGTATACTCTGTTTCCGGAATGGTATATTTCGTGCTTTGAAGGATGACGCGCAGCGGGTCGTAGGAGAATGCCGCTCTCAGGATCAGCGTCATGTCATAGGCACAGCTGTAATGGCCTTCCTGGTCGAGACCGTGTGCATTTACAAAATGCGAGTTCACTGCTCCGAGAGAGGCGGCCCGCTGATTCATCATTTCAGCAAATGCAGGAGTTGATCCCGCGACATAGTCGGCGAGAATGTTTCCTGCGGAGTTTGTGGATGCAAGAATCAGGGCATACAGAAGATCCTCTACGGTAACCGTTTCTCCCGGCTTGAAGGACGGATATACGCCTGAACTCATCGGCTCGAGGTTGTTCGTCACCGAAGATTCCTGAATCGTGACCTTTTCCGACACGTTGACATGTTCCATAACAACAAGCGCGGTCAGCACCTTGGTGATGCTTGCAGGCGCATGGGCTTCCAGTTCTTTTCTTCCCGTGGCAACCTGGCCGTTGTTCGCAAGAACGCAGTATGACCGGGAATCCACCCCGAGACTTGAACTGTCATAAAGGCGTTCCGTATAGTCCGCATCGGTAAGTTCTTCCGATCCCGTACCGGGAACCGGAGCGGGCAGAGTCCCTGACAGTCCCGGCAGCGCCTCGTACTCTTCGCTCTCTTCTTCCTCAGCCGATGTGTTCTCCGTATTTTCTGTTTTTTGCGATGCTTGTTCCTGCGATTCATGATCCGGTCTCTTGCCGTCCCACGGCAGATCCCTGCTTGTGCAGGCTGTCAGCAGCACTGTCAGAATAACCGCTGCAAAAAGAAACCGTTTATACCTTCGTTTCATAATATCCCCTCTTCGCTGCGATGGGCAAAGCTCCGTTGCGTCCAATTTCCGGGAGCCGGCCCGGTTTAATATCTTTGATCAAGTTGTGGTCTTAAAATATGCAGACAGCTGCTTCCATAAAGTGCAGAACGGAAATCTCGCTGCAGTACGGAATCGTTACTGCGGTCTTCAGCCGTTCCGTCTCTCCTTCCGCTTGCTCCAGGGAATGATTTTCGCAAAAACACGGGCGGCTGTTCCGATTGCCAGAAGATCTGCGGCAAGTGACAGCTGTGTGGCGGATCCTCCATAGAACCACCACTGATACTTCGGCCCTTCATCCATAAATGTGCTGAACCAGGATACCGCAAAGTTCAGGATGAGTACCGAAAGGAACAGACCGGTTCCGATCAGAAGCACCGGAAGGATTTCCTTCTCAACACTTTTTTTCATGGCCTTGCGGATAATAAAAACCGCAAGCAGGAACAGCGCTGCGACTTTCCCGCAGATAAAGAGCGGGAGGCCGGCTTTCTGGTAAACCGTTGTTATACGGTTATTCATTCCGGTAAATCTGGCAAAGGCAGGGCCGGACGGGTCCTCCTCCAAAATCTCCTCAGAGTAGCAGCAAAGGGAATTTGTAAGGCTCTCTGCCTGCCGGATCTGGTAAAGCGTGCCGGAACTGACGGGCTGCTGATACGCAATTGTCTGCGGCGAAGAAAAGGATACGTTGCTGATCAGGCAGCTCATGGTCAGTGATGGGATTTCCTTTACGTTTTCCTTTGTAATCCCACGCGAGCTAAATGAAATAAAGAGCCCTTTTTTCTTTGTGATCCTTCCGCTCTCACAGGCGGTCTGAAGCTCATCTCTGACTTTTTTCCAGAAATCACTGGTCTCGGATGCATATTGGTAATGCCCCGCAAGGCTCGCTCCCCGCCTTAATGCCCAGACATAGAAATCACCGTGTACATCCTTGTGTTCCCAGAATGCCGCATAGTCATCATAGCCCTGCATCATTTCTTTTTTGATCGCCGATAATGTCGGAGAAGCGTCGACGACTCGCTCGTACTGGTTCCTTGTAACCCAGACCACCTGTTCATCCACGGGATCTGTTTCCTCGGATTCGGCACTCAAAAACTGTTTTGCGACACTGACGAACGGTCCGCCCGATCTGTCGTTCACTGTGTACTCTCCATACACTTTCCAGTTCACCAGAGAAAGCATCTGGTTCCCGATAAAGAGGATCATGAAAGGAATCACGAAACACACGGACAGTCTGAGTATCCGGCGCCTGCCTGCCTTTTCAAAGATCAGGAACAGCACGGAGAGGAGGCCTGCACCGATCATAAACGGCAGCATCCAGACACCGTCTTCCCGAAGGTGCATGAAAAACCAGAGCGCCATTCCAAGCAGGACCGAGACGATATAAACGGTGTTCTCTTTCTTTTCTCTTCTCGTAAACAGGTAAACGCAGCCTGCCGCAAGAAACATCGAAGCCGAAGCGGAAAGTGAATTGCGGTAAACCCTCTGGAAGAGAGATACTGCAGATGTTACCGGGGAGAATATCAGAAGAGCAAACAGAATCCCGCGCCATACACGGCTTTTGCACAGAGGTTTTAGTGCAAATATAAAAAGAGCGGCGCTGATTATGTTGAGCAGGGTGACAAGCACCGTATAAGGAATGCGCGTCACCCCGCAGAATGCAAGAAACAGGGTAAAAGATATACCCTTGGACAGCGTGCTTTCAGAGTATACACCGAGCCATCGCTTATGCAAAAGTTCGGTCGCCTCATGGAGGAAAAGTCCGTCATCATGCTCTGCCGTTGCAAGAATATAAACGGGCATACCCTTGGCAAGCCAGATCCTGATTCCGGACAGGATGAAAAGGATAAAAAACAGCAGAAGATCCTTGCTGAATTCCTCTGAGTTTACTTTCTGACGCATGAACTGCAGTGGTCTGTTTTGACTCATATAGCGCTCCGGGGCATAGAATATGCATTCCGTTTGACATGGAAGTGCCGGCTGTCCGCAGGATCCTGGCGGCTTTGCGGGCTTCCTGAAACAGATGATTGTTTCCGCGCAGTCTTTTCTCTTTTTCTCAGCCCCTTTTTTCTTCTCGACTGCTTGTCATTTATCGATGATACCAAAGTATCTGTTCGCGCGGGAGAATGATGCCATGTGTTTACAGCAGTGTCTTCCCGCAGTCGGACAGGCAACTTTTTTCTTCCAGGTTACCGCGGTAACTTTAAGCCTTCCCGACATTAAGATGCCACTGTATTCTGACAGGTTACCGCGGTAACTTCCGACAGGCTCTCCGCACGAACCATATCTGTTCGTCAAGGTTACCGCGGTAACTCTTATGTACCGGGCGAAACTGCCACAACTCCTCTAACCGGCAGTCATGATAACTTCACAAAACTTCCGCTTGTGAATTTCATCTTTATTCCGCTCAGGTTACCGCGGTAACTCCGTATTCTCTGCCGCCAGGCGGCCGTCTTCCCGCCATGATGTTATATGAACGCTCCGCCTTGTGTTTTCCTGCGAAATCCGGTCCCCTTGTTCAGGTTACCGTGGTAACCTGTGGAAATATTGATATTCCCCGGGCAAACCGGCGCATCTGCCTTATCACTTCAATTTCTGATACTTTTCCTTCCACTGGCCAATCAGCTCCTCGATCTCCGAAACCGTTTCCGAAACCACTTTTTCGTCGTCGCCGCTCAGGTTTTTCAACACAAATTCCAGCTGTTTTCTGGACTTTTCGAAGTAATCGATATTTTTAAGCAGAATCTTGGCGGCATCACGATGTGTAAAACGCTCCGTCTTTTTATCTTTGCTTCCTTTCGATGTCAGCTTCTCCAGAAGGAACTCGTACTCATCCGCCTTTCCTTCCTGAAGCAGGAGGATCAGTTTTTCCTGCTGTTCTTCAGACAATTCCCTGAGTTCCCGCGCCTTTCTCATCGTCAGCACGCCGTCTACGATTGCATCCAGCACTTTCGCTGAACACTGCTGGACCGTCGCAAGGGTCTGCTTCAGGTTGCTTTCCGTCACATCCATTATTCCGAGTTCGTTCTCGAAATAGTATTTGCAGTATTTTACCTGATTGAACCTGTCGGTTTCGGGATTCAGCCCCATATCCAGAAGTGCCTGCTGTTTTTCCTCGGGCGTTTCCACGGAGCTCATCATTTCCCTGCAGTTGATCATCAGCTCCAGGGAAGAAAGCTGTCTTGTCTCGATATTTGAATCGGCATAGATCAGTTCTTCATTGCGGGCCTCTTCTTTCGTAAGGACTCTCGCGTTGATTTTTGCGTACTTATAGTCCCCGAGGCGGCTCCCGGACCAGTCCCTGAGTTCTTCTTCGTGAAGCATTTTTACGGCGCGGAAGCGTCGTTCCCCCGAAACAATTACATATTTCAGTGCGGACGGATCAATACCCGTCTCACGGAAACGCTTCAGCACCTCGCTGTCTTCCGGCAGATACGACGGCGGAACCACGACAATCGGATTGATCAGTGTGGTGGCCTTGATGGACCTTGCGAGCCGTTCAATTCCGACCTGGCGGAAACGGTTCACAGGTCTTGGCGTGATATCCTGCAGAGCGATCTCGCGGAAATTAGTCCTGCTGTTTCGTTCCTGATCCCGGGAATTCTTTTCGGCGCCGAGGACATTACGCAGGAGCGTTTTCTTTCCGCCGCCGTTGATTCCCTCCATGACATCATGTTCAAACCCTTTATTATTCTTCGCCGCCATCGTCATAGCCTCCGTTCAGAATGTCATCGAGCGTATAAACCGTATCTTCCCCGAGCGTCTTGATTACCGGGCCTTCCTTTTCGGCGTCTTCAATCTGTCTGATCATCTCTGACGCAAGCTTTTCGTAAGCATCCCGCGCCTTTGCGTAAATCTGCGAATAAAGCACGCCGCCGAGAACGGCTTTTTTCGCGTTGATGGATTCCGGAATTGTCGATTTGAATACCTTAAAGGGATAGTATCTCTCGAGGTCGTTCTGGATAATCGTGTCGACAGTACGGCCCAGCCGGTACAGATTCAGCACGACACCGATCACGCCGTAATGCGAAACCGTGCCTTCAGAGCGCTGCATCACGGCAAGCTGGATATCGCCGATTGCATCGATCAGGTTTTTTACCCCGCGCGTCGACATGACATCCAGGTTGGTCGGGATGATAATCCCCGTAGTTGAAGCGGCGATCGCGTTCAGGTTCAGGATTCCGAGTGAGGGGCCGCCGTCAATCAGGATATAATCATAATCCTTCAGTTCCCGGATCCGGTTGATCAGTGCAGTAAACTGAAACAGTATGCTGGAGCGTTCAAAAGAAGATCCGATCAGGTACAGTTCATAGTCCGCAAGATCCAATGAGCCCGGAATCAAAAACAGGTTTTCCGAAAACGGGACGTTTGTCGGAATGCCGACCTTCTTTCCCTGCTCGTTTTTCCCGGCAACGATTGTTTTATATGTCGGAGAGATGATGCAGCGGTCTATCAGCTCGTCGAGCGTATAATTTTCTATCAGTTCGGGCATGTATTCGGCATCGTTCAGGACCTTGCACATCAGACTGTAGATATTGAAGTCCGTGTCGCCGATCACATTGAGATATGCCGAAAGAGAGGTCTGAGGATCGAAATCGATAAGCAGTACTTTATTTCCCGTCTGGGCAAGCGCATATCCGAGGTTGGCAGTAGTAGTGGTCTTGCCGACACCGCCTTTCTGGTTTATTGACGCAATAACTCTTGTTTCTCCCATAGCCTTATTCTTCCTCCGCCTCTAAAATATACTCCGTCAGATCTTTTTTGATCAGGTCGTTCACATAGTTTGATACATGTTTCTCGTCACCGTAGAGTTCTGAAACCCGGTTGTTCAGCATCAGTTTTGCTTCTTCCGATGCGAAGCCGTCCAGGATCTTCGAAAAGTCGATGGAAACCGCTTTGACGGAAAGCCGGCTTCGTACATCGGCAAGATCCATATTGAGCTTTTTGCTTTCCTCCCTGGAATGGTCCAGAAGGTCTTCCAGTTCGGACTCCCCGATACTGTAATCCATGGCGCGCAGGATAGCAGCGGCCTTTTTGTGCTTCGGGACCCGGGTTCCCTTCATATAGTCCGAAACCCTTCTGAAGTCGATATCGCCGATCCCGGCATCGTTCAGTACGTCGGCCACGCGGCGGACTGTCCTGTACCCGGAAAGACTGATCAGGTCCGAAAACAGTTCGGCAAATGTCTGTGCGCTCTGCGAGTTTTCCATAGCACATCCTCCTGTGCCTATAAAATACCATAAAATTCTCAACAAATCAAGTCCCATTTTGCGGAACATTTAATTATCTGATTGACAGAACGGGGGAACTTTTATATAATGCGAAGAAAAGAAAGACTGCAGATTGGTCTCATACAGGAAAAGCCCCGGTTGCAGCCAGGACTCTTTCCGTAACAATGACAGATAACACAGGTTATGATGGAATGGAAGGCTTTCATAACCCATATTAAGTTTACCCTTTTCCGGGCAATTGTATTGTACCACAACTCCCGGTTATAGTCAAGAAACCCTTGTAAAAAGCGAGCCGAAAAAACAAAAAGGGCACACGGGAGGATTTCCATGCCTAAAGTCAATGGCGCATTTCGATCAAAGCGCGGATTTACCGCTGTAGATAATGCCATCATCCGGGACAGGACGGTCAGCCTCAAGGCCAAGGGACTGTATCTTGTCATCCAGTCATATATTACAAACCCGACGATCACCTGTACAAAAGCTTTTCTTCTGTCGACCTGTCTTGAGGGAGAAAAATCCTTCAATTCCTCCTGGGACGAACTGAAAGAGCGTGGGTATCTCCGGGTTCATTTCCATGTGGAGAAGGGGAGGAAGGGTTTCATCTCCGAATATGAGCTTCTGGATGCCCCGACAGACGGACCGCACACATTCTACTATGATGCCGAGGGAAATGTCACCCACACCAATCTGACCAAGTACGGGAAAGCAAACCGGCCGGAGGAAGCAAAAACAGAAGAAAATGAACGTACCCCCCGTAACGGTATATACGTTGACAGTACATACGTTGAAAGTACCTTCGTTAAGCGCAGCTACGCTGACGGGGCGGACAATATAAATATATATACTGACAGTACTGAGAACAAAGACGATACAGTATCTCATCCTGAACAATATTCTGATCCTGAAGGAAATCAATCAATCAGTCAGTCAAAAAACGGGACAGACCGATCGACCGACGTCTTTTCGGATTATGACCGTGTGGAAGAGATGATTAAGGACAATGTCGATTACGGGCATATCCTCGTTATGAATGATCATTACGACCGGAGGCTCGGGCAGGGCAGTATAGACCGCCGGGATTATGAGGAGAAATACATACAGACAGAAATCGCGGACAGGATCATCCGGTATATGACAGATGCATACTGCGCCGGCAGGGATGTCATGATCAGCGGAATGCAGATCAACGCCGAAGCGCTGAGGGCCCGGATCATGAAGATCGACAACGCGCAGTTTATTGAAGCATACAGGAAGCTCAAACAGAAATACGCGGAAGTGACCAATAAGAAAGCATATACATTAAGCGTCCTTTTCAACGGATGAAAAGAATCGGGGGAAGCAGGAGATCGCTTCTTATAAGAACGGCAGACAGGAAAAGAAATGATCACCATTGAAGGAAAGTACAACAGCTGCAAAGTTTATACAGACAACATCACTTCCGGAACGATCGGACAGCTGACGGCGCTTTTGAACCAGAAATGCGTCAGCGGCGCAGAGATCCGCATCATGCCCGACTGTCATGAAGGCGCGGGCTGTGTCATCGGTTCCACAATGACGATCAGGGACAAAGTGATTCCGAACCTTGTCGGTGTCGACATCGGCTGCGGAATGCTGGTAACGAAGCTTCTGGAGAAACGCGTGGATCTCCCGAAACTGGATTCGGTGATCCATAAGGAGGTTCCGGCCGGATTCGCCGTCAGAAGCTCGGCACATAAATATCTGGGGAACACCCGTATTTCCGAACTGCTGTGCCCGATGGGGAAAGAGGAGCGCATCACGCTGAGCCTGGGGTCCCTTGGCGGCGGAAACCATTTCATCGAGCTTGACAGGGATGAAGAAGATGCGCTGTACCTGGTGATTCATTCCGGCTCCAGAAACCTCGGCGTCCAGGTGGCGAAGTACTACCAGGAAGAGGCGTGGAAACGGGTGAAGGACGGAAACCGTAAGGAGCTTGCAAAAAAGAAGATCCGGGAACTCCGGGAGCAGGGACGCGAGACGGAAATCGAAGCGGCGCTGAAGGCGATCGGATCCGCTGAAGAAACGGTTCCGCACGAGCTGGCCTTTTGTGAGGGTGTGCTGTTTGACGCGTATATTCATGACATGAAGATTACGCAGGAGTACGCGCACTGGAACCGGATGGCCATGGCAGATACAATCCTTTCCGCGATGAAGCTGCACGCGGCGGAACGCTTTGAATCGGTACACAATTACATAGATACAGACGCCATGATCCTGAGGAAAGGCGCCTGTGCGGCGGAAGAGGGCAGGCGGCTGATAATACCGATCAATATGCGCGACGGCTCCCTTCTCTGTACGGGGAAAGGAAATCCGGACTGGAACTTCTCGGCGCCGCACGGTGCGGGACGTCTGATGTCGAGAACGGAAGCGAAACAGTCGTTTACGGTTTCCGAATTCAAAAAGCAGATGGAAGGGATTTTCACATCGACAGTAAGCAAAGAAACACTGGACGAATGCCCGATGGCCTATAAGCCGATGGCGGAAATCATGGCGAATATCCAGGATACGGTTACGATTGACCGGGTGATTCGCCCGGTATATAATTTCAAAGCAGCAGGAGATGCATAAAGAAAGTATCAGACGGAATACAGGACGCATCTTAAGCGAAGAGGAAGTGTTTTATGGACATCAGGACAATTTCGGAAAATCCCTTCAGCCTGGAATATACGACGCAGGGAGACGACAAAAACATCAACGGAACTGTGCACGGCGGAATTCTTTTTTATGTCTGTGACGAAGCGATCGGGCGCTATGTGAAGCATATCGGACGGGTCGGCGCGGCGGCGGATGCCAACATCCACTATTACCGGCCGGTACAGATCGGGCAGAAGATCACCGCAGTCCTGCATGAACGTAAAGTCGGAAAAAAACTGGGTATTTTTTTCGTGGAAGCGAAAGACGAAGGAGGGAAGCTGCTCGCGGATTCCCTGTTTACTGTGGCATTTCTGGACTGACAGATGAAGAAAGAGACAAAAACCAGGCTCTGGTATATTATCGGGATTGTGATACTGATCGGATTGGGACTGCTGTCACGGAAGCTCTCATTTATCCCCGATACTTTCAGCGATGCTCTGTGGGCAATGGTTGTATACTGCTGCTTCAGGATCCTGCTCATCAGAAAACGGCGGGCTGTTTCAGCAGCCGTAGCGCTTCTCACGGCTTTCGCGGTGGAATTTTCACAGCTTCTGAGCCCGGGATGGCTGGTCCGGCTGAGATCAACTTTCATGGGGCATATGCTTTTGGGACAGGGATTTTCTTGGACGGATCTCGCAGCTTATACCGTCGGTATCCTCTGTATTTTCTTTATCACGGCCATCATATCGGGCAGAAGAAAAAGCAGTGCGGAAAAGATTACGCCGCAGCAGGCGAAAGAGATTATGGACAGCGGCGAAGACTGCATAATTCTGGATGTCCGCGAAGCCTCCGAATACGGGAAAGGCCACATCAGAGGAGCGGTTCAGCTGTCTGTAACCAGGGTGAAGAAAAATGCGGGCGAAATCATCCCGGATAAGGACCGGCTGATTCTTGTTTACTGCAGAAGCGGTGTGAGAAGTGCGGCTGCCGGAAAACAGCTGCTGGAACTGGGCTACAGAAATGTAAAGGATTTCGGCGGGCTTCGGAACTGGCCTTATGAACTGGAGGGCTGAAGGAGGACCAATCCGGGCAATCCCTGAGACGGAGTGAAAGCGGGAAAGAAGCAAAAAATGCAGCAAAGAAGGAGGCACAAGATGAAAGTACTTGTCATCAATGGAAGTCCGCATATTCACGGCTGTACGGCCACAGCACTTGATGAAGTGATCGGTGTGCTGAATGCGGAAGGCATCGAAACGGAACTCATTCAGGTCGGGAATAAAGACATTCGCGGCTGTATTGCCTGCGGTACCTGCGGGAAAAAGGGCGCCTGTGTTTTTGACGATATTGTGAATGAGGCGGCGGAGAAGTTTGAGGAGGCGGACGGTCTTCTTGTCGGAAGCCCGGTGTATTATGCATCGCCGAACGGGACGGTCCTGTCCTTCCTGGACCGGTTGTTCTACAGCTCGCATTTCTCCAAGCACATGAAAGTCGGCGCGGCGGTTGTAAGCTGCCGGAGAGGCGGAAATACAGCGACCTTTGACGTCCTGAACAAATATTTCTCCATCAGCGGAATGCCGATCGCAACGAGCACCTACTGGAACATGGTTCACGGTTTTACGGCAGAGGATGTCAAGAAGGATCTTGAAGGGCTCCAGACCATGCGGAACCTGGGGCATAATATGGCCTTCTTGATCAAGGCAATCGCGGCGGCGAAGGAGAAGGACGGGCTTCCGGAAGCAGAGCGCGGAGCGTTCACGAGCTTCCCGGATGGGAAGTAATCGCTGCCCCGGTTCCTTACGGGATTTATGTACCGGTCCGGCAGAGGAACCAAGCCGGATTAGGATAAAGCGCCGGCAATGACTGAAGTCACGGGTGTCCGAACCGGCATTTTTATGAAGCAGACGCGCCGCAGCAATGCGGCGCGTCTTTGCGTCTGTTATGAAGAAAATCACAGGAAACAGCAGCAGGACGGTAAGGAAAAACTGCTGTCTTAATTACCGGCCTGAGGACCATTGTTCTGGGCGCTGTTCTGCTGCGCTTCCAGAGCGGCAGCGGCTTCCCTTTCCTTTCTCTGGTCAAGTGCGCTGGGGATATCCTCAAACCGGATCCGTTTGGGCGATTCCGCGCCTTCCGCAAGGCCCCGCTTCTGATTGACGTAATCAATCTGTTCTTTCAGGTATTTCTCCGCTGCGGTTCCCTGAACGACAGCCTTCGCGAGTTTCATGGAAACATTAAACGAACGGATGCCGCTCGGCGTGCTGCGTTCTTCTTCCTTGCCTTTCTGGTAATCCAGGACCGATGTGAAAACCATCATTGCGTCTTCTGCATTCGGTACTTCATATTTTTTCATGAAATTCTTCGCCTGGTATACCATATTCCGGTATTCCCTGCTGCGGCCGGAAAGGAATTTGTCCAGATCCTCGCCTTTTCTGCCGCCGGTCAGTTCCGTGTAAAGGTCCGAAACTGTACGCTGAACCAGCTTCGCCTGCTGTCTCGTCAGCTTTTGCCCTTCAGACGCCGGTGTGAAATCGGAAACAATCGTCTGCATGGTATTCATGACGCCTTCGTGATCTCCGCGATTGAGAAGAGAAGCCCGTTCCGAATTCATCGTCATCAGCTTGAACATCGGATCTGAACCGACGCCCTTATAAGTTTCTTCAAAATCGTTCCTGTCAAAACGCGGATTGAGAGATTCCGATCCCAGTTTAAACGCAGTGAACATCCGCTGACAGTTTCTGAGCCGGAGCTGGTCGTTTCGGACGTCGCCGCGGTCTTCCGCAAGATAGCGCGGGTTGGCCATTTTATTGAAATAATCCTGATAGCTCCGGTATTCAACGGGTTTATAACGCTGATAAAGTTTGTGGTTCAGCTTTCCGCCGTCGGCAATGCTGTGCGCGTACAGCGTCAGTTTGTCCTCCAGTCTGCCGCCGTGACCGGCCAGTATGTCATCCAGACCTTCTCTGCGGTAACGCTGGCTGTTTTCAGGATCAATATTGTATAACAGCGCGTCTTTCATCGTTGAAAGGAAGCGGCGGAAAACATTCGGTTCGGGTTCGTTCAGAAGCGCTTCAGCCCGTGCATTAATCTGACTTTCGTACAGATGTGTTTTGTCCAGATTCTCCCTGTTGCCGCGTTCCGCTTCCGCAAGCTGGCGCGCCGCGAGAATACGGGCGATCTGCCTGTCGGTTTCTTCTGTACTACGGCTGTTTTTGATGATGCGCTGGGCATCCTCGATCCATTTGGCCGCAGTCTTTCGTTCTCCATCCTGCATGAGGTCTTCTTCACGCTCCGCAATCTCCAGATCAGTTGCTGTGAGCCCACCCCGTTCTTTATACGACGAAATACGGAAGTTCTGATTATCGAACACGTATAGTTCGAATTGTTTGTATGCTGCTTCATATGCGCCGCCGTGGCCGCGTCCTGCAAGCTGCATCGCCCGTTCTTCCGGTATCGCATCGAGGAAACGCCGGAACATCGGATCGCTCATTTTCTGCTTGTTGGCAGCGGCCAGTTCGCCCTCGGAGAGTCGGGTGATTTTCAGGTTTTTTGTCTTGCCGCGGACTGCGCCGGACAGCTGGCGCGTCACAAGGATTTCGGTCAGTGCCTCTTTTTTGTCCAGCTTCGGAACTGTTTTCAGAGTATTCTGCACCTCTTCGATAAAAGCCAAAGCCGAGCGCTTCCGCCCGATATCCTTAAGAAGGTTCGGTCCGGACAGGTATGGATCGGAAGACCAGCGCTGTGCGAAGCGTCTGCCGTTCTCAGCGAGCGCAGCCGGATGTTTCTTCATAAAGGAATCCAGTTCTTCTTCAAGGTCTTCCGCGGACGAAGAAGCATCAATCAGGGCGTTCAGATCCTCCTTCAGTGTAGTATAGGGACTGTCATGCGTTATCCGTGCCTCCCGGATACTATCAAGGAAACTGTCCACTTTTGTTGAAAGATGAATCAGATCACTATACAGTTCCGGGTTTTCCCCTGTCTGTTCCAGACGCTGGACCTGTCGATCGAGTTCCTTAGAAAACGCTTTCAGCAGACGGCGGTTGGATTCTTCTGCCATATAATCCGCAGTGAGCTGTATGGAATTCACCTTCGAGCGTCTGAACGGCATCACAGGGGTTCTCGGTTCCGGCTCCGGCGGGATAATTTCGGGCTTTTCGGGTATCGAAGGCTCCGGTACCTTTTTGATCCGTTCCAGAAGCTCGGCTCCCTGATCAAACTGAGACTCATTCCAGATCGGATCAATACCGGAACAGATTGTTTTTCCCAGGGCAAAGTCGGGATGCATTTCCTGGAAAAGAAGAAGCATCCTGTCAAACTCCGCCGCATCTTTTGCAGCCTGCTGCAGGTTTTCCGGGCTTTCGTTCTTGTTCAGTTCGAGACAGCTTTTGACCATTTTGTCCGCGGCATTGATGAGGTGGACTGCGGCGGTTCGCTCCATGGCATAACGCGCATCCAGCGGATAAACGGCATTCTTTGTGTTTTGAAGCCATCTTGTGATCCGGCTGAGTTCTCCGGAAGGATTGAATTCACCGTTCTCCCAGCGGCCGGTTGCAAGCGAAGTTGCGATTTTTTCGTAAGGAATACCTCTCAGGTTTTCCTGGCGCGGGGCTGCAGGCACATAGGCAGGCAGGCCGCCTTCCTTAGCGGGCTGCGCTTCATAGCCCATGAGTTCCAGATAATTATTTCCGCCTTCATAAGAGTGCCTGCCGATATTCTGGATGCTTGTCCCTGCGATCCTTTGCTGGTTTTCCCCGTCATAGCGTTGGTAAGCCTCGTACGTCCGTTCAAAACGGCGCAGGGATTCTACCGCTTTTTTCATGCTTTCACGTGCCTGTTCTGGTTCGCCGTTCTGCATGAAGACATTGACGTTATAAACCGCGCGGTAAAGTTCATCGGCCTTCTCGGCCATCATTCTGGCATTGGCGGTAATCTGCGGATTCCTGTCAGATCTTTTTCCCTCGGTTCTGAAGCTGTTTCCGAACTGTTCGAGCTGACCGACCAGACCGTCCTGCGGAGTTTCTCCTGTTTTCATTTCATCCGCGAATGCAGCGATGATCTGTTCCGGAGCGAGATCCACCGGGAACAGGGGCTTCGGGGGTTCATAGCCGATCTTTTCGAGAACTGTTCCGCCGATTTTCAGGTCAATCTCTTCAAAACGGTCGTTATAATTCCCCATTCCGGAGATCTGTTCGATATCTTTCGGATATTTCTCCCGATACTGCCGATACTGCTGTTCAAATGTCCCGAGCGTTCTCGCGGCACGATCGAGCGCTTCGCGCCCGGCTGCCTTATTCTCGCCGCTGTCGGCAGCTTCTCTGGCACGGATGATCTGCGAAAAAGCTTCCAGGCCGGCTTCCGACAGCTGTGAAAGCTCCTGAAGATGCGCGGCTTCGCCGGGAAGACCGGCGAGCCTCGCTTTTTCGGTTGCCAGACCGTCAAGGAAAGCCTTCAGGTCGGTAAGATCATTGCCATAGGCTTCTTTATCCGCCTGTGCGGCGTAGGCTGCTGCGCGGTAGACTTCGGGTGAAATGATGGCCTGTGCGCGCTGGCCGGCGTTTGCGTTCTCACCCTCCGGAGGAATCTGATTGGCAGCGGGATTCGGGTTTTCCTCCTGAACAGGCTGCTGATTCCCGTTGGATTCAGGCTGCCCCTCTTTCTTAGGCGGTTCGTTCGCGCTGTTGCCCTGCTGCTGGTTCAGATTGGGCTGTGCGTCGGAGAGGGCGTTAAGATATTTCTGATCCGCCTGATTTACGGTATATTCACCATCCTCGATCCACATTCCGTATGCCTGCCTCCGGATGTCGTCTTCGCCGAAAATCATAGCCAGATCAATATTGTCGTTCTGCGCAAAATTCTTCAGCTCCCGGTCAAATTCCCGGGCATTTCTCTCTGCATCCCGCATGGCAGTCCGAAATGCCGCCGGGTCATCTTCATAGCCCGCATTCTTTGCTCTGCGGCAGCTTTCAAGAAGATTGTCACAGGCGGAGGAAAGCCTGGTAAGTATTGTCCGCAGGAGTATCCCGGACTTCTGCCTGTCAATCTCCGAGTGCAGATTATCCGACAGTTTCTGCAGAGTCAGGTACTCGTCACTTTGTTTTCTGGTATCAATATAGTCAGTATCTGAATTTGCGACAAGGTGCGCCGTGATCTGGCCGAAGCCCGGACGCGGCGGAATCTGCCGGATTACATTTTTGCGCGGCATCTAACAGTTCCTCCTGTATAGTTCTTATTTTTCTCTCAGCCGTTTCACTCTGAAACGGTCTGCTGGCACTGAAGTGATTTTTGCTTGCCATTGACTTCAGTGCCATTATAACCTGTCATGTCCAACACATGTCCAGCAAAAACGGTTGTAATGAGAAATGTTGCAGCTGTTCAGCACAAATCTTCATAGTAGTGCGCGGTTTCTCAAAAGCTGCGGCGGTATCCTGAAAAACACAGAATTATATTAGCATGCTTAACGGGTGATGTAAAGACTTTCCGGATAAGACCGTTCCATTGAAAAAATATATAAAATATATCGGAAAAAGCAAAATTAGTTGGACATTTGTTGGACAAGGAGTATTATATTTACCGAAGACAGCAGGATTTATGCGCCGTAACAGTGCAGAACAATGCCAAAGTCTGAACTGAAAAGGCAATAACGTGTCGGAATATAATGCAGCGGCACTGAATAATTGGAGGAGGCAGCATCATGACATTTGAGGAGTTTAAGGCACTGAACAAAAACGGCGAGCTGAAAAAGGCTCTCGGGGGCTTAACCATAGCGTTGATGACGGCGTGGACCCGATTTGTAAATGAGAAAAAGTCCTTGCGAACCGGGACCAGGATCCCCGTTACCAGAGCCTGAGCAGGGCTTTTAATCCGGAGCGGGCCAACAACATTCTGAAGCATATTGCGCGGGATTCTCGGGAAGAGTTCTTCAGCGGAGAACTTCGCGACAAGGTCATGAATGCCCCGGAAGAGGATGGAATGCAGGACGATCATGAACCGGAAGAAGAGATGAACCGGAGCATGAATGACTCGCTGATGGTATAAGCTCTCCTTTTTTGGAAACAGAACAGAAAAATACAGAAGCAAAGACGAAAAAATAGTGAGGAGAAAACATGGCTTACAGAGACGATTTATACACCGGCGAAATACAGAAGCGCGTGAATTCGATCGGGGAGCGCAGAGGCCAGAGACTGGTTGCGGAAGATGAAGTGGGATACCTGAATTACCAGCTGAACCTGGAGGAACAGCTTGGAATCATTGTCGAACTTGACGGTGAAATGAGGAATTACACCAAAGACGTGCCAAAGATCTTCGTAATGAAGAAGGACGCGGATGGCTCGGATGCGATGATGGATTTGAAAAGCGCCGGAATCGGGCGGGGGAGTCTCGAATTCTGGCGGCAGGTCCAGCTCGGAAACGTGTTCGCCTATCCGGCGGGAGACACGAATCCGGTTCAGATCCAGCTGGATGCGAGCTATGCAAACCCGAAACTGTCTTTCAGCAAACCTCTGTCCGCAAAGACCTTTCCGCCGGCGCCGATGCCTGAAAAACCGGGTTTTTTCGCGAGAATCGGCCAGTTTTTCAGCAAACGCATGAAAGAACGGTGCGAGAACTATGACAACTGGCTCTCTGACCAGCGGATCAATTACAATAAAATGCTCACGAACTCGTCAATTCGTGAACACAGCGGGAAGCTCGATTCCGAGAAGCGGGAGATAAAGCGAGCTCTCGGGATGAAAAGGGAAAAAATCCGTAATAAGGAGAACAGGGAAACTCGTGACAAAATCCTGAAGAATGAAACCCTCGGAAAAACAAAACAGGAAGGTCTGAAGAATGCCGTGACAATGTACCAGCCGGTTCCCGAGACGCGGCCTCATCTGCTCTCGGAGAAGGGAGAAAACAGATTCTATACACAGGAGCAGTTTAACAAGCTCGAAAAGTATCCGGAGCTGGATCTTTCCGCAATTAAAGTCGGCGGCAAAGGGCTGGAGAAGGAAGATTTTGCTGCGATCGCAATGCATGCCTCCATGAAGACTGAATATACGAAGAATAATCCGCTGTCCGCGAACGGGGAACAAACTGCCGCCATCTATCAGAATATCGCGGGACTTTCCAAAGAAGACGCTGAGTATGCTGCGGCCATCGGATTTGACGGCGTGCTTTCCAGGGATCTTATGGAACGCGAAAATGAGCGCGGAGGAAACGGAGAAGCCATCGAATTTATGGCGGTTCCCGGGAGACGGGATGCGAAAAACGCGCTTCTGAAATACAATCCTGAGGATAAGGAATCCAAGCGGGATCTTGCGAAAATCATTGCCTCCGGGATCAGGCGTTCGGCGAACAGTATTTCAATCCAGGGGGGAAAACTGCGGGAATGTGCATTGAACCTTTACAACATGACTGGAAGACTGGCCGACCTTCTGGACCGCGATCCGGACCTGATGGAGCTCGCGAAAGAAGAGGGAATGGATCCGAAGCATTATAAAGCGGTCAAAGGCATGGCGGAACTGGACCGGCTGGATGCGGAAAGGTCGAAGTCGCAGAAGACGCTTTTTACTGCTGCAGCTGAAAACAAACCGCTTCAGGACGACGAGAAGAAAAAGGTGCTGAAGGATATCCTGAAAGCCAATCTCGCGGAGAGTACAATCGTTTCAGAGGCTAATAAAACCAAAGACGACCGGAAAGTAACGGAAGCGTATATGAAAATAAAGGCGCAGGAATTCAAGGGTCTGAAGCGGAAGGACTTTGAGAATCAGGAGGATTACCAAAAAGCGGTAGAAGATCATCAGAAATATAACATCAGTCCTGGGGGAATGAAGAGTATTTTTACTTTAGACGGAAAACTTCGGCAAGGAATATCGGACAGACTGACGTTTTCGCTGAAAGAAATGTACAATCCGGTACCGAAAAACGCTGTGAACCTCGGCAGCAAGAACGTACAGGAGGATCTGGACCGGATGGTTGATGAGATTATTGAAAAGGATAAACTCATGAGCTTAAGCCCTTCTGAACTCGGTGAAAAGATGAAAAACATGCATTATGACGGCGAGGGGCTGATCGAGAAGGGAAAACTTGCGGCGGATGCTTTGAAAGCGAAAGAAAAAGCGCCGGCACCGAATGAGAACGGCCTGAAACGGAATGCGGAGACGGACAGCAGGCAGATCGGTCAGTCCTGAACCAGGACCACGAACTCCGGAGAGAGTTCAACAACCAATATATTAGCACAAGGAGAGAATTATGCCAAAGAAAAACCTTCAAAATGCCAGCGAAGACGAAAAAAACATAATGATTCTGGAGCAGGCAATTAAACGAAACAAGAAAGAGCAGAGCGCGATCCTTAAAACGATGGACATGCAGGGACCGGCCAGAGAGAAGCTCTGGGTGTATCTTCTTTTGATGACAAAACGGGCGTATGAGAATTACAGCCTCGAGCTGTCTGACGAAGATAAATATGATCTCGGAATTGACTCCGGTGATGTCGACAAAGACTTAGCTTCGGAGATGTGGGAGAATGCAGGCGTTCAGCAACAGATTGATTTTGACAGAGAGATGGATCGTAAGACGGGCAAGGCGATCTTTGACCCTAAAGACCTGAATACTTTCAAAAACTATTTCGTGACCATGGGTATGTTCGAAGCCAAGGCTTATCAAGATCTTGCAAAGGATCGCAGGGCTATCCGGGAAGGCCTTCCTGACAACTATACCGATGAGCAGAAAGATATTATGGCTGACTATATGGTCACCATGACAAATAACCGGAATGCGGAGATCATTAACTGTGCCGGCGGCAATGACATGCTGATTATAGAGGCTCCGAAAACGGAGGATGGACAGTCGTATGAGGACTGCATGAAAATGCTGGTCAGAAAAGACCTGGAAGAACGCTTTAATGCAAATCCGAACATGACTGTCCAGGAGTATATGAATCTGATACAGGCAGATAATAAAGAAACAGAGAGATTTCTGAGAAAAAACAAATGCACACTGGATGACAGGGTCTATGATGTTAACCGGAAAAAAATAGAGAAGAATGTCACATACAAAAAAGGGGCTTCTGCTGAGGAGAAGGAGCGTGTGCTTCACGATAGGATAATCGGGGATATGGCATTCTCCTATCTTCCCGCCATGCGCGAGGCATGGAGAAGGCAGGGACGGGAAATGTACCGGAACGGACTTCCGAAGTCCGAAAAAGCGGAATATGATGAGGGTGTACGGATTTCGTCTTCCCGCGGCAAATACTTGGTAGATGATCAAAAAAAAATAGACGCCATCCCGAATCTGCAGCAAATGATCAAAACGAAGACACGTGAAAACATTCTGGCCAACACGAAATCTCTGGATGAAGAACTGCTCTCGAAGAAGCCGCTGAACGTACGAAGCCGTCCGGGCATCTCCGAGGCCCTGTACAATCCCGATACCATGCCGGAGCGGGTGCGCGGCACCAGGGGCGCGATCGCCGCGCTGGAAGCCACCGGAACCAAATGGAAGTTCCACAGCTCCAACTCCGCTGATTATACCAAGATGATGAAATCGGTCCGGGATTATAAGGATGCACTTGCTGCCCATGAAGGCGGGAAGGCCATGGTTTGCAGAAGAGAGATGTTCAGCCGCTGCATGAAATATATCAAGGATAAATATCCTCTTAGGGACAGCCCCAACGGCCAGGAGCGGTTTGACAGCGTGATGAGCCTGCTTTACCAGGAAATGAAGCCGGAGGAATTCCAGAAACTCGTGGACGAGGTGAACCTGAAGCGGGATCCGGAACATCAGATTTCGGTGGAGAAGTATCAAAAGAAGCTCAGCGAATTCGTGCAGACTGCCGACCGGCTTGAAGCAGATTCACAGAAGCAGAGCGAGAATGACGCAACGACGCTGTCCGAGACGGCACGGACGGAACTCGAGAGTATGACAATAGATTACGGATATGATATGAATAAGGAATATCCGTCCATCGGCATCTTTGGCAAGGCGGAAGGACACAGTCTTTCTGCCAAAGACTATGAAGCCCTGGTCTATGCAGGCGCG
>CACYBV010000001.1 GCA_902772745.1 uncultured Eubacteriales bacterium | reverse complement strand
TCAATGATTCTTACAATGAATCTCGGTGAAAACAGCTATGATATCGTGATCGGGCCAGGCGTGCTGAACCAGGCGGAACAGTACCTGAACCTCGGGCGGAAAGTTCTCATCGTGACAGACGAAGGCGTTCCTTCGGAATACGCCGAAATGATTGCCCGTAAATGCAGGGAGCCTTTCGTTATCAGGGTTCCGCAGGGCGAGGATTCCAAAAGTCTCGCTGTCTGGGAGAAGCTGCTTCGGACCATGCTGGACCGGGGCTTTCTCCGTACGGATGCTGTCGCCGCTTTGGGCGGCGGCGTCGTCGGAGACCTTGCGGGATTTGCGGCGGCTTCATACATGCGCGGAATTGATTTTTACAATATTCCGACGACAGTGCTTTCCCAGGTTGACAGTTCAATCGGCGGAAAGACTGCGGTGAATTTCGGCGGAATCAAGAACATCGTCGGCGCGTTTTACCAGCCGAAGAAGGTGCTCGTCGATCCCGAAACACTGAAAACGCTTCCCGGGCGGCAGATCAGAAACGGCCTTTTCGAAGCGCTGAAAATGGCCGCCTGCTTTGATGAGGAGCTGTTCGGGCTTTTCGAGCGGGAAGATCCTTTTATGCATCTTCCGGAAATCATCGAAAAATCGCTTCGGATCAAGAAAGCGGTTGTCGAGGAAGACGAGCGGGAGCAGGGACTCAGAAAAGCCCTGAATTTCGGCCATACGATCGGCCACGGGATTGAGAGTTTCGAAGGACTGCACGGACTGCTGCACGGCGAATGCGTCGCCTTCGGGATGCTTCCGATGTGCAGCAAAGAGGCTGTGGAAAGAATGCGGCCGGTTCTTGTAAAACTCGGACTCCCGAAACTGCCGGACCTCGATCCGGAAGGGGTGCTTTCGGCGGTTCTTCACGACAAGAAAGCCGCAGATGACGGTGTAACCTGCGTTCTCTGCGGAGAAATCGGAAGTTTCGAACTCAGAAGACTGGGAAAAGAGGAGCTTTATTCGCGGATTGGTGAATTGATACCGGATTGAGGGAAAAATCATGAAAAACACTTTTGGAAACAGCATCAGCCTGACAATCTTCGGCGAGAGCCACGGCCCGGAAATCGGCTGTGTCCTCTCGGGTCTCGCTCCGGGCATTCCGGTCAGCGAAGAGAAAATCCGCACCGCGCTTTGGCTTCGGCGCCCTTCCGGGACGATTTCCACATCCCGTGTCGAGCAGGATGAATTCCGGATCATAAGCGGTGTATATCAGGGAAGAACGACCGGGACGCCGCTTTCGATCCTGATTCCGAACACGAATACGAGAAGCGCGGACTATGAGAAAACACGTTTTCTTGCCCGTCCGGGACACGCGGATTACACGGCTTACTGCAAATATCACGGCTTCGAAGACCCGAGGGGCGGCGGCCACCAGAGCGGGCGGCTGACGGCGGCCCTCGCGGCAGCCGGCGGAATCCTTCTTCCGGCGCTTGAGGAGAAAGGCATCCGGATCGGGACGCATATCCGCGCGCTCGGCGGCGGAAGAGAAGGAGAGACAGAATTCATAGAAGACCAGGCATTTTCTCAGGATGAAGAAGCCCTGAACCGGGAAATCGAATCCCTGAAAATGAAGCTCTTTCCGGTGCTGGACGCCGCGGCCGATGAAAAGATGCAGCACAGGATCCAGCAGGCCAGGGCGGACCGGGACAGCGTCGGCGGAATACTCGAGAGCGCTGTGAGCGGTGTGCCGGCGGGAATAGGCGAGCCCTGGTTCGATTCGGTGGAGTCTGCGCTTTCGCATATTCTCTTCTCGATCCCTGCGGTGAAGGGCGTGGAATTCGGTGAAGCCTTTTCCATGGTTGGACGGCGCGGAAGCGCGTATAATGACGAATATACGGCCTGCAGGGAAACTTCCGCACATTTTCCCGGCAAAGGCGGCAAAAGCCCGGAAAAAGGCCAAATTCCGCAAAATACGGTCATCCGGACACGCACCAATCACAACGGCGGCGTAAACGGCGGCATCACAAACGGAATGCCGATCCTTTTCCGTACAGCGGTAAAGCCGACGCCTTCGATCGGAATCACGCAGAAGACAGTCAATTTTGGGACCGGAGAAGAAAGCGAAATCACCGTTTCCGGCCGTCATGACCCGGCGGTCATCCACCGGGCGCGGATTGTGGTGGACGCGGCAGCGGCGCTTGCAGTTTCAGACCTTCTTGCGCTCCGGTACGGAACGGACTGGCTTGCCTGAACCGACCTGTCATCCCGGGAGACACGGAGCACGGATCCGGAAATCCCGTCCTTGGGGATAAACATCAACAGCAGGTTTTCATTTGGAGACAGATATGGAATACGGATGCATCGGCGAACATCTGCCGCACAGCTTCAGCAAGGAAATTCACGGACTGATCGGTTCTTATGACTACTTGCTAACGGAAATTGAGCGGCCGGACCTTGACATTTTCATGAAAGATGCGGACTTTCGGGCAATCAATGTGACGATTCCCTACAAGGAAGCGGTCATCCCTTATCTTTCGCGGCTTTCCCCGAAAGCACAGGCAATCGGCGCGGTAAATACGATTGTGAAGCGGGACGGGGAGCTTTTCGGCTACAATACGGATTTTTCCGGGATGGAGGCGCTTCTTAAGAGGCTTGGTGTCAGTCCGTCAGGAAAGAAGGCGCTGATCCTCGGAACCGGCGGAACCTCAAAAACCGCAAAAGCGCTGATGGAGGCGTACAAGGCACGGGAAATTTACCGGGTAAGCCGCACAGCGCAGCCAAAGAACCCCGATATCATCAGCTACGAAGAAGCCCGTGAAAAGCATTCGGATGCTGAGATCCTGATCAACACGACGCCTGTCGGCATGTATCCGGAAACAGAGGGCTGCCCTCTGGATTTATCTGCTTTCCCGAATCTTCTCATGGTATTGGACGCGGTATACAATCCGCTCCGGACAAATTTGGTACAGCAGGCGGAAGCACGTAAAATCCCCGCGGAGGGCGGCCTTTACATGCTTGTCGCACAGGCGGTCTATGCTTCGGAACTTTTCACCGGCAAGCCGGTAAGGGAAGGCGTACTCGACCGCGTTTTCAAAAAAATCCGTTATGACAAGGAAAATATCGTGATCACCGGGATGTCCGGTGCGGGGAAATCCGCGGTAGGAAAGGCGGTTCGGAGAATCACCGGACGAAAACTGGCGGACACTGATGCGCTGATCGCTGAAAAAGCAGGGAAAAGCATTCCGGAAATCTTCGGCGAAATCGGGGAAGAAGGTTTCCGCGCGCTGGAGAGCGATGTGATCCGGGAACTGTCACGGGAGAACGGAATCATTATCTCGACCGGCGGCGGCGCGGTGCTTCGGGATGAAAACCTCCGGGAACTCCGGAAGAACGGACGGATTTTCTTCCTGCAGCGGGACATCTCGGAGATCGAACCTTCGCCGGACCGCCCGCTTGCGGACACAAAGGAAAAGGTTGAAGCATTATACCGCTCGCGGCTACCGCTGTACCTCTGGAGCGCTGATGCGGTGGTTCTTGTGAAGGGAACGCCGGAAGACACGGCGCAGATCCTGCTGAAAAACCGGCTGGAGAGTTAACAGGACCTGCCATCCCGAAGGCGGAGATTCCTTTCATGGACGGTCATCCCGAGCGGAGCTTCGCGCAGCCGGGGAAGCCCATCCGGGAGACAGCGGCGCTCACCCGAAATGGCGCAAAGGGGGGATTATGAAAATATTGGTTATCAACGGCCCGAACCTCAACATGCTCGGTATACGAGAACCCGGGATCTACGGGAGCGAGAACTACGAAACGCTCTGCAGCCGAATCCTTGCACATGCGGAGGAGACAGGAATTACGGCCGAACTGTTCCAGTCCAACCATGAAGGCGCACTCGTCGACGAGATCCAGCGCGCTTATGGCCGGATCGACGGCATCGTGATCAATCCCGGTGCATATACGCATACCAGCATTGCTCTTCTGGATGCCTTGAAAGCGGTCGGAATCCCTGCGGTTGAAGTGCACATCTCCAGAGTCGAAGAGCGCGAAGCATTCCGCCAGATTTCCTACATCCGTTCCGCCTGTGTGAAGACGATCACCGGGCATGGAATCAGGGGGTATCTTGAGGCAATGGATTTCCTTTCGGACCGGCTGAAATCCGGAGAATCCGATCCTTCGGTCCCGGAAAATGATCCGGAAGCCGCGAACGGAGGTCTGAAATGATCGTAAGGATCAGACCCGGAAAAGCCGGAGGCAGTATTACGGCGCCGCCTTCAAAGAGCATGGCGCACCGGCTGCTTCTTTCAGCGGCCTTGTCGGATCAGGAAAGCCGGATCGAAAATCTTGCCTTGTCCGAGGACATTCTCGCAACGATCGACTGTCTCCAGGCGCTCGGAAAGCAGATTTCGGTGAAGAACGGAAGAGCGGTATTAAGCGGCCCGGGCATTCTGAAAGATGCCGGAATCGCTTCGGAGAGCCTGTCCGCCGGAAACGGCGGGAAAAAAACCGAAAGTCTTCCCGAAGTTCCGATTCAGCTGCCCGTCCGCGAATCCGGATCGACGCTTCGCTTCCTGATTCCCTGTGCGCTGACAAGCGGAAGAGCAGTGCTTTTTACCGGCGCAAAACGGCTGTTTTCGCGCCCCCTGTCGGTATATGAGACAATCGCGCAGGAGCAGGACTTTCTTTTCAGACGGACGGAAGACAGCCTCCTTGTAAAAGGCCGGCTGAAACCCGGAAACTATACGATTCCGGGGAATATCTCCAGCCAGTTTATCAGCGGAATGCTTTTCGCGCTTCCGGGGCTTTGCGGAGACAGCAGGCTTGAGATCATTCCGCCCGTGGAAAGCCGCCCTTATATCGATATGACGATGGCGGCGCTTCAAAGCTTCGGAATCGATACGCGGTGGTCCGGGACGAATACAATCGAAATCCCCGGAAAACAGGCCGGAACCGCCCGGAACCTTTCGACAGAGGGAGACTACAGCAACGCGGCTTTTCTTGAAATCCTGAATGTTTTCGGCGGAAATACAGAGATCAGCGGCCTGAACCCGGACTCTCTGCAGGGCGACCGCGTGTACCGGAAACTTTTCAGCCAGCTTATTTCGGGTTTTCCCACAATTGACCTTACGGACTGCCCGGACCTCGGGCCGGTGCTCTTCGCGGCGGCCGCGGCGCTGCATGGGGGTAAATTCACGGGAACCGCAAGGCTCCGGATCAAGGAAAGCGACCGGTGCGCCGCGATGCAGGAGGAACTCCGAAAGTTCGGAATCCTCTGCGAAAACGAAGAAGACAGCTTTACGGTTCTGCCGGGTAAAATCCGGACACCGTCAGAACTTTTATACGGGCACAACGATCATCGGATTGTGATGGCCTTAAGCTCCCTCTGCACCCTGACGGGAGGAGAGATCAGCGGCGCGGAAGCAGTCCGGAAGAGCTGGCCGGGATATTTTGAAACGATTGGGAAACTTGGAATCGAGGTGGAAAATGATGCAGTGGATCAGTAAGGGAAACATTCTGATTGTCGGACTGGGCTTAATGGGCGGAAGCTACGCCCGCGCGCTGTCGCGGCTCGGATACCATGTCGCAGCGGTGGACACACGCGAAAAATCCATCGAATTTGCGCTCAGGGAAGGCATAATCGAAGAGGGTGACATTTCGGTGAATTCCTACCTTGTTTCCGAGGCGGATGCCGTGATTTTCGGACTCTACCCGAATGTCTTCAGGGAATGGATCGCCGAGCACCAGAAGCTGTTCCGGCCGGGCACGATGATCACCGACGTGACCGGCGTGAAGAGCAGTGTCGTTTACGAGATTCAGGACATGCTCCGTCCGGACGTCGAATTTATCGCCGCGCACCCGATGGCGGGGCGCGAAGTGTACGGCGTCGAAAACAGCGATGACCGGATGTTCCACGGGGCGAACTATATCGTGACGCCGACCGGGAAAAATACCGAGGAAGCCATCGAATGGTGCAAGGACCTCGGACGGATTCTCGGCTTCCGCCGGATTTCGGTGCTTTCTCCGGAAGAACATGACGAGATGATTGCCTTTGTCTCGCAGCTCACGCACTGCATCGCGGTATCTCTCATGACCTGCAAGGACAACCGCCATCTCGTGGATTACACCGGCGATTCCTTCCGGGACCTCACCAGGATCGCACGGATCAACGACAGCATGTGGTCGGAGCTTTTCCTGATGAACAAGGAGAAACTTCTCGCGGAAATGGACGGATTCTTACGGGAATTCACAGAGTTTCG